>NZ_MUFN01000005.1:82911-181210 GCF_001996205.1 Salinivibrio sp. IB574
TTTCTACTGCTTCGGGTGGACAATAAGAAACACCGCACTCGGCGTTTGGCGTGCCTGGGTTAACCACAAACACGCGAATATTGGTGCCCTCGGGCTGTTGCTCAAGCAACTTCACAAAGTGGCTTTGTGCATTTTCTGAAATTTTGACTTCTGACACGACAAATACCTGACTAATCCAGTGTGTTTTGTACAGTGTACTCCGGTTTTTACTTGCTATCACCCCTTGTTCAATGTGGCTAATTTATGGTCACTGCGGTTTATCTCAAGGGAGCTTGGTTCGCGCAATACAATAAATATCGACCCGTTTCGCACCCGCTCGGCGCAACAAACGGCAAAGTTGACTGACCGTTTCTCCGGTTGTCACCACGTCGTCGACAAGCGCAACATGCTCTGCCGGCAGAGCACCGTGTAAGCGAAATGCCCCGCGCAGGTTCTTCAGTCGCGCAGATCTATCCAGCCCTTGCTGAGGCGAGGTATGGCGAGTACGTCTTAGATAGTGAGTGACGACTCGGCTGCCAAGCCGTTGTTGTAGCGCCCATGCCAGATGGGCGCTTTGGTTAAAGCCGCGTTGTATTCGTCGCCGCCAGTGTAAGGGAACAGGCAGTAAGACTGGGGCAGGCGTGTCGATTTTCTCGCTGAGCAGCGTGGCGAACGGAAGGGCCAGCTCGAAGTCTCCTTGATATTTAAAGCGGTGAACCAAATCAGGGAGCGGGTCGAGGTAGGCACTGATCGCGGTAAGCGTATGCCACGCAGGTGGATGGCTGAGACACTGACCACAATGAGTTTGAGGGGTGAGCACCGGCAAGCCACAACATTGACACCCGTAGGCCTGATGATGTTTATCCCAGCACGCATCGCAGCACAAGGTGTGATCGGCAGGGAGGGATAAGCGACACACGGGGCACTGATGGGGCAAAGATTTGCCCCTAATGCTTTGCCAAACGCCAGCAAGGCGAGGGGGATGAATTGCTGGTATCATAGCCATCCTGATGAAAAAGAGTACAAAGGCAGTGTAAAGCATGGCGTTATGTGATTGGCAATCTTACGGACAAGGCCCCGATCTGGTTCTCATTCATGGCTGGGGAATGAACAGTGCTGTTTGGTCGCTTATCTTGCCGTATCTCACTGCAAACTACCGAGTTCATTGTGTTGACTTGCCCGGATTTGGGTTGAGCCCCGCACAGCCGGGGCTTGATTTAGAACAATTGGCACAAGTGTTGCTTAAAGAATCACCAGCGCAAGCAACTTGGTTGGGCTGGTCACTGGGCGGATTGGTGGCCACGCAAGCGGCCCTGCTCGCGCCCCATCGTTTGACGGGGCTCGTGACGGTCGCAAGCTCACCCAAGTTTGTCGCGGAACCGGGATGGCGAGGCATTAAACCCGCGGTGCTGAATGCATTTGCCTCACAGCTAGAGCAGGATTTTTCTTTGACCGTGGAGCGATTTATGGCGCTGCAGGCTATGGGGTCGCCCACTGCGAAGAAAGACATTAAAGCGCTCAAGCAGGCAGTGTTTTCACGACCTGCACCGGATCCTCAGGCTCTGGCCGATGGTTTGCAAATACTGGCTTCGGCGGATTTACGTCAAGCATGCCAGTCAATTCGCTTACCTTGGCTGCGGTTGTACGGTCGCCTCGATGGTTTGGTGCCTGTCGCCGTGGCGGGACAGATGGATGCTTGGGTACCTCATTCACCGAGTGAGGTCTTTGCACACAGTGCCCATGCCCCTTTTGTCACTGAGCCTGACGGTGTGGTAGACAGGCTCACCGCCTTTCTGGCAACCAATTGCCGCCCTGACTGCGCGCGCTGAACGATTTTTGGCAGAATTGACTAAATCTTGTCATTCTTCTGCCGATAAGTTAACTATGTCACTTGCTCTGGTATGAGGAGAGACCATAATGAACGTAGGCAACGTTGGGCAGTCTCAGGCCTATCATCCTCAGTCGATGAAGCCAAAATCGCCGCCGCAAACGCAACCAAATGCGGACAAAGAGGTCAAAGATACAAAGCCCGCTGAGACAGCGGCCACCCCAGCGGTGAAAGACGTCAAGGATGCGAAAGCAGCCAAAAACGCTGAAGGCGTTGACAAGTCTAAAGAGAAATCATCGGTTGAATCCTTTACTTATGGCGCGTTGGGCATGGACCATCCGGACAAAGTGAAGGAAAACGATGATACCGCCTATAACGCAGGACAATTTTTGTCTGCGCTGGGAACAATAGGCACAATACTCGCGGTTGTCGTCTAAACTATAAGGAGACGAGGCCGGACTGACAATAAGGCCTTCAGCTGATGTTGGGAGGTAGCATCAGATGAATATATCGCCAGCAAGCGTCAGTATCCCAACTGTCGCGCCATCGGTGAACCCGCCAACTGAGCAAGTTGCGCGGGAGAATCGCGTGCGCGAAAAAATTGTTCCGACCAAACAGCCGCCCGCGCTGGATCATGAAAAACCAGCGACGGAGCAAGACAAGCAACTGCGTAATCCGTCGTGGGATCCGTCGCAGCACCCCAATTATTCTTTCGACTATACCCCCGAGTCATTTAAAGACGCCGACTACAACGGCGCCAATGTTGCTAACCGCATTGATGCTATCACTCGTAGCGAGCCCGGAGACGAGGCGCGACCAGAAAACGGCTATCCGTTGGGGCTCAAAATGCCCGAAGAGGTGTTGGAGAAAATTGAGCAACTGCAAAGATTTGAACGCACCCGTGCGGTGGTCGCGATGCGCTACCAGCAAGCGACCGTGGCGAATATGCCATCAGAAGTATTAATTGTGATTTAAGCTCGGTCCATTGAGCCGATTGACGTTAAAGCCCCGCCAAGACGAGCGGGGCTTTTTTGCGTCATTAAGAGCGCTTGGCGCGGGCAAAGGCATCTGCCATGCTCCCGCCGATAGGTTTGGCGGGTTGACGAGGCGCCTTGCGTGATGGGCGATGCTGTCCCGCTTTGTGGTTATCGCCTTGTCCTTGGGACGCACTGTCGCCTGAAGGGGTATCGTCCAAACGCATGGATAAGCCAATCCGTTTGCGTGGTACATCCACCTCCATCACTTTGACTTTAACCACATCTCCGGCTTTGACCACATCACGAGGGTCACTGACAAAGCGATTCGACAGGGCGGAGATGTGCACCAAGCCGTCTTGGTGAACCCCGACATCGACAAAGGCGCCAAAGTGCGTCACGTTGGTCACCACGCCTTCCAGTTGCATTCCGGGCTTCAGATCGCTGACTTGATTGATGCCTTCCGCAAAGGTGGCGGTCTTAAACTCAGGACGCGGGTCGCGGCCGGGTTTTGCCAGCTCGTTAAGCACGTCGGTGACCGTGATTGCCCCAAAGTTGTCATCTGCAAACTCTTTCGCGTTCAGGCCTTGCAAGAAACGGCTGTTACCGACCAGCGCCTCGACGGCTTTGCCAGTTTTCTCCGCAATGCGTTTGACCAAAGAATAGGTTTCTGGGTGAACGCCAGAGCGATCCAGCGGGTTGGCACCATCCATTACCCGTAAAAAGCCCGCGCATTGTTCGAATGCTTTAGGGCCAAGACGCGGCACTTTCAGCAGGGTTTTACGATCGCCAAAGCGGCCATTTTCATCACGAAAAGCGACAATGTTTTGCGCCATGGTTTGGCTTAAGCCAGCGACACGAGTCAGGAGTGGCGCCGATGCACTGTTCAGATCCACGCCGACCGCGTTCACGCAGTCTTCGACCACAGCATCGAGTTTTTTGGCAAGCTGACTTTGAGAGACATCGTGCTGATATTGGCCTACACCAATCGATTTCGGGTCAATTTTAACCAGTTCGGCCAGTGGGTCTTGCAGGCGGCGGGCGATAGAAACGGCACCACGCAGCGAGACATCAAGGTCGGGAAATTCATTCGCAGCTAATTCCGATGCCGAATACACCGAGGCACCCGCCTCACTGACCATGACGGTCTGAATGGCTAAGCCGGCCTGACTCAGCATGGTTTTGGCAAACGCTTCGGTCTCGCGGGAGGCGGTGCCGTTGCCGATCGCGATGAGGTTGACCTGATGACGTTTAATTAAATTGAGCACCGTTTTGCTCGCCCCATCTACGTCGTGACGCGGGGCGGTAGGATAAATGGTGGCGGTATCGAGCAATTTCCCTGTACCGTCGACCACGGCCACCTTACAGCCGGTACGCAACCCCGGGTCAATACCGAGCGTACAGCGTGGGCCCGCGGGAGCGGCCATCAGAACGTCTTTCAGGTTGGCGGCAAAGACATCAATGGCGTCGCTTTCGGCCCGCTCTTTCAAACTGGCCATAAGCTCAGTCTCAAGGTGCATGAGTATTTTGACTCGCCACGCGAACGCGATAACTTGCTTACGCCAACGATCGGCGGGCGCACTGCCCAAGGATAAGCCGTAATGCTCGGCAATCATGGTTTCGCAGATACTGCCTTTACTGTCTGCTTCTTGGTCTGGGTCAGCGATTAAGGCCAGTTGCAAGACGCCTTCGTTGCGGCCACGGAGCATGGCCAAGGCGCGGTGAGAAGGCACTTTAGCGATCGGCTCTTGATGATCGAAGTAGTCTTTAAATTTCGCCCCAGCCTCTTCTTGGCCTGTGACAACACTTGCGCGTAACACCGCGTATTGGTTGAGATATTGACGAATTTTATCGAGCAAGGCGGCATCTTCAGCGAGGCGTTCCATCATGATGGCGCGGGCGCCGTCGAGTGCTGCCTTGGTATCGGCGATGCCTTGCTCGGGATTGAGATAGGATTGGGCGAGCGTGTCAGGATCGTACGACGCGTCTTGCCATAAGGCCTCGGCCAAGGGCGCTAGGCCTGCTTCAATGGCAATCTGTCCTTTGGTACGACGCTTGGGTTTATAGGGCAGATAGAGATCTTCCAAGCGGTTCTTGCTGTCCGCCGCCAAAATGTCGCGACGCAAGCTATCGGTTAGTTTACCTTGCTCATCAATCGATTTTAGGATGGTGTCACGCCGAGCCTCCATTTCGCGCAAGTACACTAAGCGTGTTTCCAGCGTGCGCAGTTGGCTGTCATCCAGCCCTTGGGTGGCTTCTTTTCGATAGCGAGCAATAAAGGGGACGGTATTTCCGTCATCGAGCAGCGCAACGGCGGTTGCGACCTGGTTGGGTGAGACATTGAGCTCTTTAGCCAGGGTTTGAGTCAGTTGACTGTGCATGCATATCCTTTTGTAAACAAGCACGGCAGCACCGCAGCACTGCCATTGAATCTGTTTCTTTGACCCTTGTGGTCGTTAAGGTTCCCGTGAGTCGGTCTCGGTTGGGTAAGTGATTGTATTGACGAACCAATGCTTCTCGCCTTCAGGGGTTCGGACCACCACCTCATCATCGACCGCTTTTTTGAGCAGGGCGCGCGACATGGGCGCATCAATCGAGATGTAGTCTTTACGATCGTAAATCTCATCAGGGCCAACAATCCGAAAGCGTTTGATATCGCCCGCCTCGTTTTCAATTTCTACCCAAGCGCCAAAAAAGACCCGCCCTTCTTGTTGGGGTGAGTAGTCGACAATGGTGAGTTCATTCAGCCGCTTGCGCAGATAACGGACGCGGCGGTCAATTTGTCGCAGCAAGCGCTTGTTATAGGTGTAGTCGGCATTCTCTGAGCGGTCGCCTAAACTTGCCGCCCAACTGACAATTTTGGTGATCTCTGGGCGTTTTTCATGCCACAGGTGGTCATGTTCCGCTTTGAGTGCGTTAAACCCTTCACGGGTGACCAGTTTGGTTTTCACGCAGCGTCTCCTTAACCCTCGCGAAGCCTCAATAAGTGATGCAATTTCAACGAGCAAATTACAAGAACCGAGCAAGCTTGTCGAGGCAACACTCGGTAACAATTTCTTCGTTGTTTCGTGGCGGAACCATCAGTGTCAATCCGCGCAAATGTGGCAAAATCCGGTATGATTACAGCAATGACTGCTTGATTTGTCGGCAGATAACCGCATTGAGTATGAGGGTTAACCATGCAAGAAAACTATAAAATCCTAGTGGTGGATGATGATATGCGTCTGCGTTCGCTACTGGAGCGTTACCTAACTGAGCAGGGCTTCCAAGTGCGCAGTGTGGCCAATGCCGAACAGATGGATCGCTTGCTCGCGCGGGAAGCCTTTCACCTGATGGTCTTGGATCTGATGCTGCCGGGTGAAGATGGCTTATCTATCTGCCGCCGTTTGCGTCAGGCGAACAACCAATTACCGATTTTAATGCTCACCGCAAAGGGTGATGAAATTGACCGCATTGTCGGATTAGAAGTGGGCGCGGACGATTACTTGCCCAAGCCATTTAACCCACGGGAGCTATTGGCTCGTCTCCGTGCTGTCTTGCGCCGCCAAACCATTGAAGCGCCGGGCGCACCGAGTGCAGACACCAAGGTGGTCGAATTTGGCGAGTTTCGCCTCAACCTCGGTACACGGGAGATGTTCCGTAATGACGACCCGATGACGTTAACCTCGGGCGAATTTGCGGTCCTTAAAGCCTTGGTGACCAATGCGCGCGAGCCGTTATCACGCGACAAGCTGATGAATATGGCGCGCGGACGTGAGTACTCCGCGATGGAACGCTCCATTGACGTGCAAATCTCGCGATTGCGCCGCATGATTGAAGAAGATCCGAGCAAGCCACGCTATATCCAGACCGTGTGGGGACTGGGCTACGTGTTTGTCCCTGACGGCGAGGTATAAGCGATGCGGATGTCGCCGCGCACCAACTTTGCCCGCACG
Organism: Salinivibrio sp. IB574; assembly: GCF_001996205.1. Classification (NCBI taxonomy): domain Bacteria; kingdom Pseudomonadati; phylum Pseudomonadota; class Gammaproteobacteria; order Vibrionales; family Vibrionaceae; genus Salinivibrio; species Salinivibrio sp. IB574. Next base: position 89,628 of record NZ_MUFN01000005.1, read on the forward strand.
CTGTTGATTTTGGCTGGCCTATTGATTGCCAGCCAAGTTTTTTCTTATCTCACCATCGTTAATTATGCCCTGCTCCCCAGCTTGCAGCAGTTCAATAAAATCCTGGCCTTTGAAGTGCGCTTGATGCTGGAAGAGGATTGGACGCTGAAAGACGGGGAAGTGCTGCATTTGGGTGAGCCCGTGCGTCGGCAACTGCTGGAACAAATTGGGGTGACCTTACATGCCCCCAATAGTGACGCAGCAGGCGCCTACCAAGACGCGATGCAGATCGATTATCTCAGTGCGCGGATGAGCGAAGAGCTGGGAACGCCGACCGAAGTGCGCCTTGTCAGCGGTGAAGACAGCTATGTGCTGTGGTTAAAGTTTGACGCCATCGATGACTTTTTGATGCGTATTCCGCTTTCTGAACTGCATCAAGATGACTTTGCGCCCCTTTTCCAATACAGCCTGATTATTGCGTTGCTGGTGATTGCAGGTGGTTGGCTGTTTATCAAGATGCAAAATCGCCCACTGGTGACCTTAGAGCGTGCTGCGTTAGATGTGGCTGAAGGCCGGTTTCCTGAGCCTGTCGCTCCAAAAGGCGCTTCTGAAATTCAAGCGGTAACAGTGGCGTTTAATAAAATGTCTGCAGGCATACGTAAACTCGAAGAGGATCGTGCCTTGCTGATGGCAGGGGTGAGCCATGATTTGCGCACGCCGCTGACGCGCATTCGCTTGGCGACCGAAATGATGTCGCCGGACGATGAGTACCTTGCCGATAGCATCACCAAAGACACCGAAGAGTGCAACGAGATCATCAACCAGTTTATGGATTATCTGCGCGCGGTGCAGCAGCAAGACCCTGATCCGGTAGATTTAGCGAGCATTTGTCGTGATGTGGCGAATAGCCAACAGCTGGTGGGTATCGAGATGGATACCGAGTTGCTGCCTTTGTATGGCGAGTTGTATGCCAACTCGGTGGCGCTTAAGCGGGCCGTGACTAACCTAGTGGTTAACGCGGTCCGCTATGGCAACGGCTGGGTACGCATTCGTTGTGGCAGTACCGCCGATCATACCCACCAATGGATCGAAGTTGAGGACAATGGACCGGGCATTGATGCGAGCCTAGAAGCGTCGCTTTTCCAGCCGTTCACGCGGGGTGATTCAGCCCGTGGTAGCGAGGGAACTGGACTGGGACTCGCCATTGTGAAACGGATTGTGGAACAACTGCGCGGCGATATTCGCCTGTCTTCCCGTACCGAAGGAGGGCTGAGGATCCAGATGACATTTCCGGTCAATCAAGGGCGAGCTAAAAGCTAGTGTGCGCGTTGCCACGTTTTCTCCACGGCCTATTCGCGAAGGCGGATAGGCCGACCATACTGTCGTATAGAACTAATACACACACTATGGCCTATGCGACTTTGTTTAGATAAAAACGATCCTATCCCGAAATTTCAGCAATTGATTGAGCAAATCCAGCGTCAGATCGCCAGTGGTGCGCTGCGCTCAGGCGAGCGCTTGCCGTCGGTACGCGTGCTGGCGCGAGAGTTAAAGATGAACCCGATGACGGTCTCGCGCAGCTATCAGCAGCTTGCCGAGCAAGGATGGTTAGAGCGAGTGCGAGGCGTTGGGATGAAAGTCAGCCAGCAAGCGCGTCCTGCTGAGCCTCATCAACGGTTGCAATATGTACAAGCGCCATTGGCGCATTTTATTCAGGTGGCCAATCAAGCCGGATATAGCAAATCCGAGGCCATGGCGTTGGTCATGGCCCACTGGGAGAGCGATATCGGCGATCATGCGTTGGAATAATGGGTTTTATGGCCAAGCCAACGTGCGATGATTGCGGCGGCGTGTTGCGGATAGTGTCGATGCAGGTGGTGCGCTAACTTCTGTACCTCGGGGATCAGCGCTTGGTCACGCACCAGATCGGCAATTTTAAACTCGGCCAAGCCGGTTTGCCGGGTACCGAGAAGCTCGCCGGGCCCACGAATATCGAGATCGCGCTGTGCGATCACAAAGCCATCATTGCTCTCGCGCAGGACGCCCAAGCGTTGACTGGCGGTTTTAGACAAAGGGGCATGATACAAGAGCACACAGTGGCTGGCGACGGAGCCTCGACCGACACGGCCCCGTAATTGGTGAAGCTGTGCCAACCCGAGCCGCTCGGGGTTTTCAATGATCATCAAACTCGCATTGGGGACATCGACGCCCACTTCAATCACGGTAGTTGCGACCAACAAATGCAGCTCCCCTTGCTTAAAGGCTTGCATGACGGCTTGTTTTTCCGCCGCTTTCATGCGTCCGTGGACAAGGCCGACGGCAAGATGAGGAAGCGCCGCTTTGAGTGCGGTGGCGGTATCTTCAGCAGCTTGTGCTTCGAGAGCGTCGGATTCTTCAATCAAGGTACACACCCAATACGCCTGGCGGCCTTCACTGCAAGTCGACATGGGCTTGAAACAACGCATGCGTGCCGACCACCATTTTCGCCTCACCGCTGGCAATCCTTGCAAGTTCAGCGTCGCGCGCTTTGCCTTTAAGCTTACCGGCGAGCCAACCAACCTGAATACCCAACGGCTCCAGCCATTGGGCAAAATTCACCGCATGCTGTTCGGCCAATAGCTCCGTGGGGGCCATTAATGCGACTTGGTAATCGTGTTCGATAGCTTGCAGCGCCGCCAATACCGCAACTAGCGTCTTACCCGCGCCCACATCGCCTTGTACCAAGCGCATCATGGGGACGGGCTTAGCCAGATCGCGACTGATTTCATCGACCACGCGCGATTGTGCCCCTGTGGGTGAGAATGGCAGGTTGGCCAGCAATTGTTGGCTCAGCGCCCCATTCGGTGGCAACGGCGTGGCACTGACCGCTTGCGCTTGATGACGAACGGACAGCATCGACAGATGTTGGGCGAGTAATTCTTCAATAATTAAGCGACGTTGGGCAGGGTGTTGTCCGGCTTGCAAGGCCTCAAGTGACACCTCTGGTGGTGGACGATGCAAAAGGTGTAAGGCATCGCGTAATGAAAGCTGTCTATCATATAAGCCCTCAGGGAGTAACTCTTGTACACCACTTTTGTCCAGCAATGCCAACGCTTGGTCGGTTAGACTGCGCAAGGTAGCTTGGCGCAGCCCTTCAGTGGTGGGATAGACAGGTGTCAGAGTTTCTTCTAGCGCAAGCTCGGTAGGCTCAGAAAAGACTTTATAGTCAGGGTGAATGATTTCTAGGCCATGCTTACCGCGTTTTAGCTCGCCATAGGCCTTCACATGTTTGCCGATGGCGAGGCTGTTTTTCATCGCGGCGTTGAAGTTAAAAAAGCGTAGCGTCAGCGCACCATTGCCATCATGGATCCGCACGGTCAGCATGCGGCGGCGCCCAAACACAGTGTCATTGTGCGTCACTTCACCCTCAACGGTCGCGGTTTGTCCGGGGAGCAAACTGGCGATCGGCCAGACGCGTGTGCGATCTTCATAACGGTACGGCAAGTGAAACAAGACATCTTGAACCGTATACAACCCCAGCTTGGTCAGCTTTTCCGCCATTTTAGCGCCGACACCGGCCAGTGTTTCGACTGAGACAGCATTGAGCATGGATGATCGCATCAAAATAGTCCGTTATTTACTACGTTTGTGTTTGGCTGCCTGCATCGCAGACCACCATGCCTCATCAGCAACGATTTGCCCGTGTTCATCCAGCGGTGGATAGGGCAGCCCTTTTTGTTTAGCCACGCGTGCTAAAACAGGATGGCCCCGTTCAAACAGGATCTTGTGGACTTCTTCGTCCGGAATACGGGTGTGAGCCCGTTGGTACATACCAGCTAATTGGCGCTGTCGCTGGGCCTCATACAGAATAAGAGCACTCGCCACTGACACGTTTAATGACTGTACCATACCCACCATTGGGATGAGGATATCTTGATCCGCCTTATCGAGCGCTTCGCGACTGATGCCTTCTTTTTCTTGGCCTAATACAATAGCGGTAGGGCGGGTGTAATCGACGTCGCGAAAATCGATGGCGGTGTCGGATAAGTTGGTGACTAAGATCTGCATGCCTTGAGCGTGAAGCGCATCAAAGGCTTCGGCAGTCGAATCATGGGTTTGTACATCGACCCAGTTGCGAGAGCCTGCTGAGGTGCCACCCAAAGCGCGCATTTTACTGCCTTTTGGCCAGACGGCATGAAGACGATGTACGCCGACGGCATCCGCGGTGCGAATAATGGCAGAGATATTATTTGGCTTATGGACTTGTTCCATACACACGGTGAGATCAGGCTGGCGCTGAGCAAGCACTTGATGAATTCGTTCAAACCGTTCTGGTGTCATGGTGAGGTTCCGTTAGTTACACGATAGGAGAGAAACAAACTCGCCCACCAAAAGGCGGGCGAGTGATAGCCTGAGCACGAAATGGCAACATGGCTAGTTCTTTTGACGGCTGACCTTGACCACGTTTGGCATCACACGAATGCGGCGCATAATATTGGCAAGGTGAACCCTGTCTGTGGTGGTGAGGCGAACAAAGATGGTGTACAAGCGGCCATCTTTTTCTTCGGTCGTCAGTCCCTGAATATTCGATCCCGTCGCGGCGATGGTGTTGGTTAAATCCGCTAGCGCCCCTTGATGGTTCTGCATATCCACGCGTAGACGAGTACTGAACTCCTGATCGAAATCGTCTGCCCACTCAACAGGCATATATTTATCCGGCTCTTGACGGTAGCCGCGAATGTTTGAGCAGGTTTCACGGTGGATCACCAAGCCTTTACCGGGGCTGACGTGCGCGATAATCGGATCGCCCGGAATAGGGCGGCAACAGTTGGCATAAGTGACCAAGATACCATCTGCGCCACGGATAGGCATTTTTCCATCCGACGGTTCCGCGTCCGTGTTTTCATCGTCCAGCAGGCGGCGAGCGATCACGACACTCATTAACTCACCTAAGCCGATCGCGGCGAGCAAATCATCGCTGCTTTCTAGCTTCAGGTCGGTCAAAATTGCATTGAGGCGGTCAGGATCGACATCAGGTAGGTTCTTCTCACCCAGCGCATGGTTGAGCAAACGACGCCCCAATGTGACTGATTCTTCACGGCGCATGGTTTTGAGCACTTGGCGGATCTTGGTCCGTGCCCGAGCGGTCACCACATAATTGAGCCATGCGGCATTCGGGCGAGCGCCCGGTGCGGTAATGATCTCAATGGTTTGGCCGTTTTTCAGAGGTTGGCTTAGCGGATACGGTTGACGATTGACTCGCGCGCCGACACAGGTGTTACCCACATCGGTATGAACCGCATAGGCAAAGTCAACGGCCGTGGCGCCCACAGGAAGCTCGACGATACGCCCTTTCGGGGTAAAGACATACAGCTCATCGGGGAAAAGATCGGATTTAACGCTTTCGATAAACTCGAAGGAGTTCCCCGCGCTTTGCTGCAGCTCAATCAAGTTTTGCATCCAGCGCTGAGCACGTTTTTGTGCCGTGGTACCGGATGGACGTTCGGCGCCGCTCTTATACGCCCAGTGCGCAGCGACCCCTTTGTCCGCCATCTGGTCCATGTCTTCAGTGCGAATTTGCACTTCAACTGGCACACCATGCGGACCAATCATTGACGTATGCAGTGATTGATAACCGTTCGCCTTCGGCACGGCAATGTAATCTTTCAAGCGGCCGGGACGTGGTTTATACAAATTATGCATTTGCCCTAAGACGCGGTAACAGGTGTCGAGATCGTCGACGATCACGCGAAAGGCATACAAATCCATAATGGTATGAAAGCGCTGCTCTTTATTCTTCATCTTGTTATAGATGGAATAAAGGTTCTTCTCTCGGCCAAGCACGCGCGCGTTGATCCCGGCATCTTCCAAGCGGCCTTCGATTTCCGCATGGATTTTTTGGATCATTTCTTTGCGGTTGCCCCGCGCTTGCGCAATCACTTTTTTGAGGACGCGATAGCGGTTGGGGTAGAGCGCTTCAAAGCCGAGCTCTTCGAGCTCCACTTTAATATTGTGAATACCGAGGCGGTGAGCGAGTGGGGCAAAAATTTCCAGTGTTTCGCGGGCAATACGGCGACGTTTATCGGGGCGCAGGGCACCCAAGGTACGCATATTATGGGTACGGTCGCTGAGCTTAATCAGAATGACGCGAATGTCATGGGCCATGGCCATGACCATTTTGCGGAAGTTTTCCGCCTGCGCTTCTTTGCGATCGCGAAACTTGAGCTTGTCGAGCTTGGAAACGCCATCCACCAGATCCGCAACCACATCACCAAAGCGTTGTTGCAGATCCTCTTTGGTCACGTCTGTGTCTTCAATCACATCGTGCAGCAACGCCGCCATTAAGGTTTCGCAGTCCAAGCGCATTTCTGCGAGGATCCGCGCAACGGCGATGGGGTGGATGATGTAGGGCTCACCGGTGGAGCGGGTTTGCCCGTCATGGGCATCGCGCGCAACCAGATACGCTTGCCGGAGCGCTTCAAGCTGCGATTCCGGCAAGTATTGGTTCGCGACTTCTTTCAGGCTATCAAAGAGGTACAAACGGCCTGTTCCCTGATGATGACGCGATTAACGGTGACCAGAAATGGTGCTAACAGCGGCCATTTCGGCAGCTTCTTGCTCCTGCTTTTCTTGACGCTCACGTGCGTCTAGCACTTCTTTGTTGATCAGTCCTTCTTCGATCTCACGCAGTGAGATCACGGTGTACTTGTCATTTTCTTCTGGTACTAGAGGATCTTTACCACCCGTTTGCATTTGGCGGGCGCGGCGGGCCGCAACCAGAACGAGATCGAAACGGTTACCAATTTTTTCAACGGCGTCTTGAACAGTTACGCGTGCCATGAAGGACTCCAGCTGTAGTGATAAACAGGTCTTAAAAATGACCGAAAATTATACAAAAGGCGGCCGTCCATTGCTAGCACTGGGTGCGCTGCAATCGAACAAACGCCAATATTCATGATTAGTCGGCCAGCAAGTCGTCAATCATTGCATGATATTTGCTGGCTTGTTTAGGCTGACGCATCCGCTCTGCACGGAGGATCGCTTTAAGATCCATTAATGCGACATCAAAGTCATCATTAATGATCAAATAGTCATATTCAGCATAGTGAGAGATCTCTGAACGTGCTTCTTGCATGCGTTTGGCGATCACCTCTTCGCTATCTTGGCCGCGAGCGGTGAGACGGCGCTCTAACTCTTCGCGGCTAGGCGGCAAAATAAAGATGCTTTTACTGTTCGGCATCTGTTGACGAATTTGCTGCGCCCCTTGCCAATCAATGTCCAAAAAGATATCGATGCCTTTATTAAGCATCTCTTCAATCCATACGCGCGATGTCCCGTAATAGTTGCCAAAGACTTCTGCGTGTTCCAAAAAGGCGCCTTGATCAATTAAGGCCTTGAATTCTTCTACTGCGACAAAATGGTAATGCACGCCGTTTTCTTCACCGGGACGCATAGCGCGTGTGGTGTGTGAAACCGACACTTTCATGTCATAGCGTGGGTTGTCATTCAGCAGTGCTGAAATCAGGCTTGATTTGCCTGCACCGCTCGGGGCAGAAACAATATAAAGCGTACCTTGACTCATGGATTGATCACTTTAACCGGCTGATGCCAATACCAAAGCATAGCGCAATCGTATTGACGGAGATCGACGAATAGATAGTAGTCTCCCGATGGGAGGCGCGCAGGTTAGCACGAACCGGCGGGGATTTGAACGCTAGAGCGTGAACTTACTGACTCGATACATGTGTGCGCGATTGCCGGTGTGACACAAACTGTGCGCTGAGTCGATAAAGCATGGCTCTGTCTAGAACATGCTTGCATATACGCAATTATTAATGATAATTGTTAGCGTTTGTATTGAGTGGTCGATTTAGGTGTAGGGAGCACATTCAATGATAGGGAGTCAGCAGGCGTTACATCAGGGTGTTACCTCGCTGTATGTGTCACATCAGCGCTGGCTTTCGGGCTTTATTCAGCGACGCATGGGATGCCCGTCAACGTCGGCAGACTTAGTGCAAGATACCTATCTGCGTTTGCTTAACTCTGGCCGTTTGCCTGATACAGACAGTGCGCGTGCTTACCTTACTCATATCGCCAAAGGCTTGATCGTCGATTGGTATCGCCGTCGTCGCGTTGAGCAAGCTTACTTAGACTATCTGCAAGCGCAGCCGGAACGCATGGCCAGCTCGCCCGAGCAACACCAACAAACCATGGAAGCCTTGGTGGCGGTTGATGCGTTATTAGGACATTTACCGGTCAAGGTGCGGCAGGCTTTGCTGATGCGCCAGCTAGAGGGAATGAGCTATAAAGACATCGCAAAGGCGCTTTCTGTCTCGATTTCCTCGGTAGAGAAGTATGTCGCCAAGGCACTGGCGACCTGTGTACTCGCTGCACAAGAGTGATTCATGATGTCGTCGTTATCACCTCACGTGGTTGAACAAGCGGCACAATGGATGGCCCGTATGTGGGCCGACGATGTGTCTGAGCAGGATAAACAGGCGCTATCACAGTGGCGACGTGCTCACCCTCATCATGAAAAGGCATGGCAAGCGCTGGAAGGTGTGCAATCCCAGCTTCAGGATGTCTCGGGACATCATTCGGTATTATTGCGACACAGTGGCCTGTCGCGCCGGCGGTTTTTGATGCTTGGTGGCATTGGTATTGGCGCAGGGTGCTTATTGGCATGGCGCTCTAATGCGCAGCGTTACGAACAGGGCGTTGCCTTGGCAAGCCGAGTCGGGGAACTCAAGCAGTTCACCTTGCCAGATCAGAGTCGTGTCGCGTTAAACACAGACTCGCGGGTGTGGGTCGATTATCAAGGCGCGAAAAAACAAATTTTCCTTGAGCGCGGTGAAGTGATGCTCGAAGCGGCATCGCCTTTATCGGTTCTCACCGCCCACGGTCAGGTGTGGGTTGAGGAGCAAGGCCAGCTTGCTGTGCGCCAGTTTGCGCGCTTCAGTGCCATACAATTGTTATCGACCAATGCGCGTATTCAGCCATTCCAAGGGCAACTGCGTTACATTCCCGCCGGGCATTCGGTGCAATGCACGGACAATAAGGTGCAGCATCTTGCGCCTTTAGAAACTCACGCAGTGAGCTGGTTGGAGCAAAAACTCGTGGCTGAACGCATGCCGCTTTCGACGCTCGTTGAAGAGCTATCACGGTATTTCTCAGGCTGGTTGCGCTTAGATGCGCAACTGAATGATCTAACCGTGACGGGGGTATTTTCCACCCGTAATATCCAGCAAACGCTGGCGCATTTAGAAACCATTCTGCCTATTGCCCTGCGCTTTCGCACTGCGCTCTGGGTGCAAATTATTCCAGCCCAATAAAAAATGACATTCATCTTTACGGATCCCACGCCTTCGTTCGGTGTATCGGTTAGTTAATTCACTTAAGTGGAGCCGTATTGTGAAACTGCAGTCATCGATATTGTGTCTATCGTTAACCTTGGACGTGCCTTTTTATTCCCCCGTTTATGCCCAAACAGACACGGTAAATACCTACCAGATCCCCGCCGGAGAGCTTGATGCGGTATTAAAAGCCTTTGCGCTGGCATCGGGTATCGAATTTCATCTGGATGCGCGTTTGTCCGAAGGTTTTTACAGTGCGGGGCTCGACGGACAGTTTACTCCAGAGCAAGGCCTTAACACCCTGCTGACCAGTACGGGGTTGACGGCACACCGACAAGCCGATGGCAGCTATCAAATTACCGACAGCACAGAGTCGCTGACGCTCGATACCCTAGATGTGTCGTTTTCGGAAGGGGAGATTAGTCGCGATGAAGCGGGTAAATATGCTGTTTACGATGACAACCGGTCAACGGTGTACGCGGGCAAAAAAGAGGTTGAGCGATATAAAGGTAAAGATGCGGCTGATCTCTTTAAAGGTATGCCCAATGTGTACAGTGGTGATGCGCGCAACGGCGGAGGCATTGACCCAAATATTCGAGGTGTTCAAGGGCCGGGTCGTGTGCCTGTCCTCATCGATGGTACAGAGCAAGGGCTGACTGTCTGGCGTGGCTATCGCGGTGTCTCGAATCGCAGCTATATTGATCCCAACTTAATTGGTGGTGTGCAGGTGATCAAAGGCCCCAATACTGTGGCGAATGTCAAAACATCCACAGGCGGCGCGGTGGTCGTCAACACCCTCTCTGCACAAGATATTTTGCTGCCGGGAAAAGACTTTGGCGGTGAGTTCTTGATTGAAGGAAGCAACAATGCGGTTGCGCCCACGTTAGGGACCTTATACACAGGGCAAGATTATCGCGAGGTCGACGGGTTTCCGTCCACGCCCCAATACCCTTACGCCGATCCTTCGCTTTGGCAGCCGATGAGCCACAACAAGAACAACAATCCTTTCTCGGGGGATGACTATGCTTACCGTCTTGCGCTGGCGAAACGAGACGAAAGCATGGAATGGTTGGCTGCTTACGCTTATCGCTATAAAGGCAATTATTATGGTGGCAAACATGATAGCGGTTTTTATAAAAGCGGCGATTCGAAAGAAGCCTATATGACCAAGGTCGACCCAGAGACCTTGGCGCTGCGCCATCTGCCGGGCGCGGAAATTCCCAACACGTCCAGCGAAACCGAATCTGTGTTGCTGAAAAGTACATTCCTTTTCGAGGGCGCGCAGCAATTGAGCCTTGGCGCGCGCTACACCGATGCCGAGTATGGTGAAATCATGGCGAGCCGCTCTGGTGACTTAGTCGATGGCAATAAAATGGCGCAATGGCCACTTAGCCGCGTGCGTGCACAAGCTTACAACCTTGATTATCACTGGTCGCCAAAGGACCCTTGGATTGATTTAACGGCCAAGTTATGGACCACCTACACGGTCAGCGATACCAATACCCGAGGTGGGTTTCCTAACTATGCCAATAACCATGACCTGTTACCGGGCTACAGCACCCTGTTGCGCAATACTGCTGCGTCTAACGCAAAAGATAGTCGTATTGGCCTGAATATCAGTAATACCACGGCGTTCAGTGACACCTTATCTATGACTGCCGCAGGACGATACCAATACCGAGAACAACGTTCTGATGATACTTATGATGCGAACAAAGCCGATGGTTGGGTGCACTTTCCACAAGAAGGGACCTATCAAGAATTCGATGCCAGCTTACAAGCCACTTGGCAGCCACATACCCAATGGACGCTCAACGCTGGTGTGAAGTTTCAAGGCTTTGATGTCAAAGATGACTTCCTTGCAGCGCGCCAAGCCGAAGGGGGCGATACCCTGTTCACGCAGCAGGCTGTCTCGCCGGGGCTTGAAGCCAGCTATAAAGTGCGTGTGTTCCTGAGTGAGGCTGAAATTCAGGCGAGGTTGGGCCGTTATCGCGAAAGTTTGGAATTTTTTGGGGTGCCTGAGAGCCAGATAGTGGCTGATCTTGCTGAAGAAGAGGCCAAGCTGCGCGAAGAAGGTCAAATTGAAGAGCGTACACAAGCTTGGTTACATGATGGAAACGGTAAATATAGCCGTGCGCAAAACCCCTGTGACCCCGCTAACGGACTATTACCCGAAAACTACATTGAAGGGACGTGTCGTACGACCAATCAATTGAATACCAAAGTGAACATGCGTCCCAAAACACACGATCACGGGCAGGGTTGGTCACCGTTTGCCTCCGTGGCATTTTCTCCTACGCCGCAAGACCGTATTTACTACCGCTACAGCCAAATGTTGCGCTTTCCAAGCCTCTTTGAAAGCACGCTTAGCTTTTCCGCGTTAAATAATGCGTATACCAGCCTCAAACCCGAAGCAACGGTGAATCACGAGTTAGGCTACATTCATCATTTTACTCACGGTGATCTGAAACTGGCTTACTTTCACCACCTCACTGAAAACGTGATTGAGCGAGATGACATGCTGCGCTTTAGCAATATTGATTCGCAGACGCTGGCAGGATTGGAGCTGCAAGCGAACTACGATGATGGTGATTGGTTTGCCGATTTAAATGGCGCTTACATGCTCACCAATAAAGTCTGTGATGAGAGCTCCGTCGTCACACGTTATCGCCCCGACGAGCCAGAATATTACCGCAATTGTCTGTTTGGCGGTTTTCCTGGTGGATATTTAGAATCGCAAGTCCCCCCAGCGTGGTCGACGTCACTGCAACTGGGCCATCGCTTTTTCAATCGTCAGTTAGAAGCTGGGATCAAAGGCGCGTACCTTGCTAAAGCCAAGTCAGATGAGGTGGTCCAGCGCGACGATACCTTAACGTTTGATGCATTTGCCAATTATCAGCTATCACGCCACATCGCGCTTGAAGTCGTAGGGACCAATTTAACCGATGTCTACCACATTGACCCACTGGTGCGTTCCAGTGTACCGGCGCCAGGGCGCACTATTAAATTGATGCTAAAAGCAAAATTTTAACGACGCGGTTACGGGTTTTCGTTATTCGTTCGGTATAGCGGGTAGATAACCGATATGGCGTATTACGCATGGATAATAAGGACTCAAAATGAAGCGATATTGGATAGGACTGGGCCTGTGGCTCTTGGTCATCACGGTGCATGTGCAGGCGAGTGAATCCACGGCACCTGCGGAGAGCGGGTCAGTGGTGACCGCTTTAGGCTCGCAGGCCACCCATTTGTCCGTTGATGCACTGTCTCCGCTCGGTATGTATCAGGCTGCGGATCCTATCGTTAAAGCGGTCATGCTGATATTGCTGGCGGCTTCAGGCGTGACATGGGCTGTGCTCGTCACTAAGCAGTGGCAACTCGGTCGTGCACGTCGCCGCTTAGCGCCACTGGTGTCACTTTGCGCTCACGCTGAAAGCTTTGCGGCGGCCAAAGCGGCGGCATCATGTCATCAGGGCACTGGGCTGGCGTTTCTTAGTGCGGCGCAAACCGAGCTTGCCCTATCCGAACAAGTAGATGCTGTCAGTCAAGGCGTTAAAGAGCGGGTACAAGCACGGTTGGAGCGGGTACAGGTGGCACAGGCTAGCATGATGAATCGCGGCACAGGAGTGCTGGCATCGATCGGGTCCGTGGCTCCCTTTGTGGGGCTGTTTGGTACCGTGTGGGGGATCATGAATGCGTTTATTGGCATTGCGCATACGCAAACGACTAATTTAGCCGTGGTGGCCCCCGGGATTGCTGAAGCCCTGCTGGCAACGGCTCTTGGCCTGGTCGCGGCGATCCCAGCTGTGATTGTTTACAACTATTTTACCCGTGCATTGGCTGCGTATCGTGCTCAAATGGGGGATTTAGCGGTGGCTATTTTGGTGCTGGTGAGCCGTGATCTCGATAGTGAGCGCAATGCGCAAACTGAACTTGCGTGGCGAGAGGCAGGGTAGAGAGATGAGCTTTCAATTTTCCTCGTCAGACCATGAACTACAAGAAAACCATGAGATCAATGTGACACCATTTATCGATGTGATTTTGGTGTTATTGATCATTTTTATGGTTGCGGCCCCGCTTGCAACCGTCAGCGTGTCGGTGGATTTACCCACCTCTTCGGCGAAGCCGAATGCCTCGCCCAGTCAGCCTGTGTATTTGTCTGTAGGCTCTGGACAAATGTTGCAAGTTGATGAGCATCCTGCGTTTTCCCTTGAGGAAGCCAGTCAGAAGTTGCCTCAATGGGTGGCGAACAAACAAACCCGTTTATATTTGCGGGCCGATAAAACCTTGCCTTATCAGTCACTGTTGGAAGTGATTAATACGCTTAGTCAAGCGGGTTATCAGCAAGTCGGGCTGGTGGGTATTGCGCAGTCAGCGTCGAGTTCCTCATGACGATATTGGCTGGGTTGCCGCAAGGCTTTGAGTTAGACCGCACGCGAAAAGGCTGGTTGGTGGGGGCGGCAGTGAGCGTCAGTCTCCATTTTGGAGTGGCGATCGCGTACTTTTGGACACCAGCGCGCACGCTCGCACCGCCTCCCGCCGCGGTGCCGATTGCTATTTCTGTCATCGCACCAGACGTCTCTTCTCACGTTCTGCCAAGAAGCCGCCTAAAGCGGTAGAGACGAAAAAGACGGTTGAGACACACAAGGTGCAAACGACTGAGCCTCGCCCTAAACCAAAGGAAAGCCCCAAAACCTCACGTGCGTCGTCGGCCGCGCAAGAGGCGAGTGCGCCGAAACATGTTGACGCGCCAACACACAGTGAAAAAGTGACAGGCCCAGCGCAAGGACAGCTAACCATAAAGGGGAAAGTTGCCAAGTTGAATTGGCAGCGACGGGTTCACGCGCATTTGGCGCACTATAAGCGCTATCCTCGATTTGCTCGGCGACTTAAGCAGCAAGGCTCGCCTCGGGTAACCTTTACCGTCAATCGCCAAGGCGAGGTGCAATCGGTCAAACTCCAAACTTCGAGCCACTTTGAGAGTTTGGACGAAGAGGCTAAGGCGCTGGTACAGCGTGCGTCTCCGTTGCCGACGCCGCCAGATGCGTTGCCGGGACTGACAATAACGGTCACTGTTCCTATTCGTTTTTCACTGTAAAAATAAGGGGATACCTTTTTCGTGAACACGATGACAAAGGTTCACTCTCGCTTGCTAACCTGTTAGGCTGCTCCCGCAATTCGCTTCGGGGTTGATTTCTATCGAGTCGCCCCGATATGGAACTGTATTCCACTCAATGCCCGTTTGGGGCCCCAAAAAGAGAGAAGATATCACCAGAAAAAGAATGACATGAAGGAGGTGTCAATAATGGCAGCGATAGCCGATGTATATCCCTCACGCGTCAATGGTAAAGAAACGCTTTCCCCACGCTTAGATCCGATTGTTTACGGCCGTGTGCAACCCAAGGTACCGCATAGCTTAAGCCAGCAAGAGCTGGATACGTTTGAGCGCCAAGGCTTTTTGGTGATGAATGACTATATGCCGGAAATGGTGGCACCACTTAAACGCGAGATTACCCGCCTACGTGATGATATGGCCGGCCATGAAGAGCTATATACCGAGCCGGATAGCGACGAGCTGCGCACCATTTTTAAACCTTTTGCCTACAGTGACTTAATTGATCGCTTCTCGCGTGATCCGCGCATTCTCAATAAAGTACGACAAATTTTGGGCTCGGACGCGTATTTGATGCAATCACGCGTCAATATTAAACCAGCGTTTAAAGGTAAGTCGTTTCCTTGGCATTCTGACTTCGAGACTTGGCACGTTGAGGATGGAGTGCCACGGATGCGAGCGGTTACCGTCTGGCTGATGCTCACGGATAACACCGAGCACAATGGGCCGTTGTACGTCATCCCTGGCTCGCATCATCACTATGTGTCTTGTGAAGGCAGTACCGGCGAGAAAAACTATCAGCAGTCGCTGAAAAAACAAATGCTGGGCGTGCCTAAACCAGAGACCATGGAGACGTTGCTCGATGATAAGGGCGTTGCCTCCGTCACGGGTAAAGCTGGCACCTTGGTGTTCCATGACTGCAACTTAATGCACGGTTCACCTGATAATATCGCCAATGATCCACGCTCGATTTTAATGTTTGTCTATAACAGTGTGGAGAATAAACCGGTGACGCCATTTAGTGGTTTACCACCACGCCCGCACTATCTCTCTAACCCAGACCAACGCCCATTGCAGGCGGTTGAGTCACTTTGGTCGCTGGCCTCTTAATCGTGCTAACGCCCACCTTTTTCGGTGGGCGTTTTGAGTTTGTTTTCTCTTTAAATCAGGCTTTTGCTATGCTGTCTCGATAATTGAACAAGCGTTTAATTATCTCGCCAATTTCAACGACATTAAGGAGTACCCGTTGAATACAACATCAAAAGCGACCCTGAGCTTGACCGTTGCCGCACTGAGTGTGGCCAGTGCCTTATCTTTCTCTTCTTCAGTTCAAGCCAGTGACAGTGCGCTTAGCGAAAAGCTTGGCATTGCCGATCACGCCGTTATTGCCCACCGTGGTGATTCCTACAACGCCCCCGAGTCCACGCTGCCCGCGTATCAGCTCGCGTGTGAAGTGGGTGCCGATTACCTCGAACTTGATCTGCAGCGCACCAAAGACGGCAAATTGATTGCTGTGCATGACGATAACCTCAAGCGCAATACTAATATCGAGACGGTCTACCCTGAGCGTGCCGACGATCCGGTCAATACCTTTACATGGGCAGAGCTGGAAAAACTGGATGCGGGTAGCTGGTTTAATGAATCATACCCAGAGCGCGCGCGTGAAAGCTTCCGTGGCTTGAAGCTTGTCACCTTAGACCAAGTGCGTGAAATCGCTGAAGGCTGTGCGCATCAGCCCGGTCTGTATATCGAGACCAAGGTGCCGGAGTTCTTCCCTGGCATTGAGAAAGATTTGAAAGACGATCTGACCAAGCATGGCTGGCTAGATGACGATGCCAAGGGCAAAGTGATCCTACAAACTTTTAATAAATCGAGCCTTGAAACGCTGCAAAGCGTGATGCCAACCGTGCCAAAAATCTTGCTGCTTTGGGCGGGTGATGGCTACATTCCCACCAAGGACAGTGCGCCTAAAGCAGACGATGAGTCTTACGCCCAATACTATGCGCGCCAAGAAGTGGCTTCGAAAGAAGGCTACGCAGAATGGTTGGATTATGCCAAACAGCATGGCGCGATCGGTGTGGGTCCATCCACTATCCAAACGCAGCACGATGATGCATGGTCAAGCCAGTTTAGCTACATGGAGCTTGCAGCGCCTTGGATGGTAGAGATGAGCCATGAGAAAGACTTGCTGATGCATGTTTACACCGTGGATCAAGCGGTAGATTTTGAGCGCTATCGTGACCGTGGTGTGGATGGCTTTTTCACCAACCGTCCTAACCTTGCGGTGAAAACGCTCTCTGGCGGTGAAGGCAAAGATATTCAAGCGACACTGACCAAGCTGGGTTATTAGTCCCGTATGCGCTAAGCGCATTGTGCTTGTGAGCCCGCCCTATTGTGGCGGGCTTTTTAGTGGTATCTCGTCGATGATAGTGGTGACTGTTAAGTCAGTTTAGAGGGGCTTGCGCGTCATAAGCTTAGCCATTGCGCGTCGATACATACCATAAGCCACTGCGCCAGCGAGAATATTGCCGACTAAAGCGCCCACAAATAAGCCATATAACTCAGCCATTTGCGCGCCCAACCATAAGCATGGCAAGAAAAATGCGAACAGACGAAGGGCGGAGATGGTCAAGGCAGTGTATGAACGGCCTAATGCATTAGTAATGGAGACCATCAACATGCACACGCCCAAAGCGCCTAAGCTAAACGGTACTAGGGTCAGGTGCCAATGCAAAATGTCAGTCACTTGCTGATCGCTGGTCATGAGTTGGGCGAGTGGATCGGCGGCAAACCAGGTCACTACAGCGATCAGCAATTGAAAGCCTAAGACAAACTGACAGGCCAGTTTCACCAAATGACGGATCTCGGTGAGATCACCTTTACCCAATAAGCGACCCACCATAGGTGGCATCGACATGGTTAGTGCGAGCACAGATACAATCGCAAAAAATTCAAAGCGAGAGCCCAGCGCCCATGCCGCAACTGCCGCAGGACCAAAGCCGGCGAGTAGCTTGGTTGCCAGCATGGACGAGACGGGCGGTAGCAGCTGACTTATCATCGCTGGCCCCATAATATGGCCGATGGATTTAACGCTTTTGGCAATGTCTAAATCGTGCCATGCCATCGAGATCCAACCTTTGCGAATAACCCGTGGCGCGACAATGACCACTCCGCTACCAAAAGCGATCAGGGTTGCGACGGCAGCGCCATTTATGCCCCAATCGAGCCAGAAAATGAACACAGGATCGAGGACCAAGTTTAACAGGCTGGTGACCACCATCATGGAGCCGGGCAGCAAGGTGTTTCCGTTGGCTCGCGCAATACTGTAAAAGAAATACAGCACCGCCCCCGCCCAAGCACTGACCAGCCAAATAATCCAATAACTGTCAATCACCGGAAATACGCTCTGAGGGGCATCGAGTAGCATTAATATCGGGTGACGTAGCGCATACAAAAGCAGGGCGAAACCCGCGACACCGAGTGTGCCCATAAGGAGGATTAAGCCACCGAGCTGCTTGGCGTAATTGTACTTATCCGCGCCAAGCGCGCGTGAAATGACGGCGGTCGTGGCAATACCTAACCCGACCTGAATCCCGATAATGATCATTTGAATGGGCAAGGTAAAGCCTTGCGCAGCAAGGGGAAGCACCCCAAGTTGGCCGATAAATGCACTGTCGACTAACTGAAAACTCATCAGTGACAGCACCCCGAATAGCATGGGCAGGGTGGTAGAAAACAAGCGCTTTGCGCGAGAGACAGACTCCATCAGGCACTCTTTGGGTTAATAGGGTGAAAAAAGCCGAGCATCTACATGCTCGGCATAACCCAACCAATTGTAGAGGATTACTGAAAATTACCAACCCTCTTCCTGTAGGGGCATTAGTCGTTATCGGTGCGTAAAGCCAGCTGGCTTGCGAGATAGGTATAAGTTCTGGCATACATGGCAGCACGGGTCGCGTTGTTTGAGGCGCCCGCATGACCCCCTTCCATGTTTTCATAGTAAAGAACGTCGTGGCCCATCGCCTGCATTTTGGCCACCATTTTACGTGCGTGAGCAGGATGAACTCTGTCATCGCGAGTTGAGGTGGTGAATAGCACGCGAGGATAAGCGGTATCCTGACTGAGGTTGTGATAGGGCGAGTACGTTTTAAGGTAGGCCCAATCTGCTTCGGTATCAGGATTACCGTATTCCGCCATCCAACTGGCTCCCGCCAATAGCTTATTGAAACGTTTCATGTCCAACAATGGCACCTGGCAAACCACGGCTTGATAGAGCTCTGGACGACGTGTCACAGCAGCGCCGACCAGCAGGCCACCATTGCTGCCACCTTGAATACCAAGGTGGGCAGGTGTGGTGATTTTTTTGCTAATCACATCTTCTGCGACGGCCTCAAAATCTTGGTAGGCTTTGTGTCTTTGATGTTTGAGTGCCGCAAGGTGCCAAGCAGGGCCATACTCACCACCACCGCGAATGTTAGCGAGGACATAAACCCCACCTTTTTCTAGCCAGTTTTTACCAAGTAACGCGCTGTAGTGAGGGGTTAGACTCACTTCAAAGCCACCGTATCCGTACAACAAGGTTGGATTTTTACCATCGTGTTTTAAGGTTTTAGAGGTCACCAAAAAGTAGGGGACTTGTGTGCCATCTTTAGAGGTCGCAAAGTGTTGCTCGACGACTAAATCATTGGCGTCAAATTTAGGTGGCGTTGATTTTAGATGTCGCGTCTCATGCGACTGAGCGTCTACCCGGTAGATAGAAGGCGGCGTTAAGAAGCTTGATACGTCAACGAAAAAGTCATCATGCTCTGGCGAGGTGTTGAATACACGCATATGGGTGTTTTCTTCGAGTGCAACAGGCTTTTGTTGCCAATTCCCTTTGGCGTCTTTATGCAACACGCGAATACGTGAACTGACATCATTCAGCTCGCTGACAATGATATGGCGTGCCGTAAAATCAACGGACTCGATACTGGTTTTTGTGTCGGGAGCAAGAAATGCTTGATAGTGTGGCTGTTCTGCCGTTAGGTCAGTCAACGCAGCAGAGAGGATACTGCCCTGTTGGAAACGGGTGTCGCCTTGGTGAAAGTCTGACTTGATCTGGAAGAACAAAGCGCCTTCAAAGTAGCCGAGGATCTCACTGTCAGCGGGCAGAGTAAGGGGGCGTAGGGTGTTCTTGTCGAGCCAGAATGTTTGTTGGCGATAAAAGGTTTCGCCTTCACGGACGAGTGTCACCCTTGAGTGGGCATCTCGCAATGTGAACATACCGACGGAGACGGAGCGAGGGCTCCCTTCATAAACCACAGGTGCGTCTTTGAGTGAGGTACCGCGTTGCCATTTTTTGACGAGGCGTGGATAGCCTGAATCTGTCAATGTTCCTTCACCAAAATCCGTTGCCACGAGTAAGTGATCATTATCCAACCAGGTAATGTCGCTTTTGGCCTCGCTGAGTGAAAAGCCATCGGCAATAAATTGTTTGGTCGTGAGGTCGAATTCGCGTTTAACTGTGGCGTCGGCGCCACCGCGCGAGAGCGCTACCATGCAGCGTTGGTAGGCAGGTGCATAGCAATCGACGCCCTTTAGTACCCAGTCTTCACCTTCTGCTTTAGCGAGTGCATCGACATCAATGACGGTTTCCCATTCAGGCTTTTCTTTCGCATAACTATCGGGCGTGGTACGTCGATAGAGACCTTTGACATGGGTATCATCCTGCCAAAAGTTGTAATAGTAGTTGCCACGACGAGACGGATAGGCGAGACGGTCAGTGGCATTTAATACATCAAGGCTATCTTGGTAGAAGGTCGAGTAACTTGGGTGGTGGGTAAGCATGTCGTTTGTCGAGGCATTCTGTTTTTTTACCCAAGTAAGGGCTTGCTCGCTCTCAACCTCTTCCAGCCATAAAAAGGGATCGGCGTGATCAGCGCCGTGTGCTGTGCCGAGGGTCATGGCCAACGCTGCGGCACTGAGTGTGGGAGTTTTCATTGTCGTTTTCCTTTTCAATGGGAGTTTTGCTCAGTCCATGAGGGTAAAAAAAGCCGAGCAAAAAAGGAGCTCGGCATAAAAGAAAAGCAGTGGTGTTGCCATGGTTAGCTATTCGTCAAGAACGCAATCCAAGGGGAAGCCATGGGCTTAAGTTCGTTCGACTTCGCCGCTTGTTGCATGGCTTTGAGTGCAGCTGCGTTGTTCTCCAACTCGAAGTAGGCCATCCCTTTTAAGTACTCCAGCTCAGCAGCAACATCGAAGGGAACACCCTGTTTATCCGACGCAAAGTCAATAATGTTCTTGTACTGTTGGTCTTGGATCATTAAGCGAGCGATCTTGAGTTTGGTTTTCGGATCGGCGTCCAACGCATAGGCTGCACGATAACTGGTAATCGCTTTAGTGAGTTCTTTCGCTTGGTGCCAATACTGGCCAAGCTTGTCTAAGTGCTCACTGGTTTTTTCTACCGTGCCCTTTTCTATCTCCTTGGCCAGTGTCGTAGCGGCACGAAAAGGAATAGATTGATAGGCTAAAAAGTCAGTGAGCCTGAGGATTTCTTTTTCCTCATCGAGCAAGCCGAGCTTATAAGCGGACTCAAGCGCTGCAAGTGCTTTACCATCCTTACCGCGCTCCATTTCTATTCCCGACAGTTGCTTCCAATACTGTTTTTTCTCTGGGAATAGCTCGGTCAACGTGGTCAGGACGTTGGCAGTGTTTGCCAAATCATTGGTTTGATAATAGGCAGACATGAGCATCATATACCAAGACTCACTCGGCTTATCGCTGAGGGCGATAGCCTGCTTTATCTCGGGGATCGCTTGCTTAAACTGCTCTTGTTGGACATAGGCACTCGCCAATGTCATGTAGCTCATGGCATCTGGCTTTTCCTCTCCTTCAGTCAGTTGAATTTGAAACCACTGCTTCATCAGCGCAATCGTGTTAGCAAATTTCTCCTGTACCATATAGAGCTGAGCCAGGCTGTATCTGACTTGCTGTGCGACAGCTACAGGCAAAGCATCAATCTTTAGCGCTTGTGCAAAGTATTCGGTCGCTTTCGGGTAGTTATCTTCAATTGAGTAAATATAACCAAGCTGCTGAAGTAGCACGGCTTGGTCATATTTCTTATTACCACTGCGATCAAGTGCGCTCTCAAGCTCTGCCTTTGCATCTTGATAGGCCTCGTTAGCGATGTACTTTTGCACTTTATTGACGGTGCGATACGTCCGGTCCGATAGCTCCGGGTTATTGGCACCATAGGACACGCTTGAAAGGCTCAAAGCAAACAGCGCTAAAGCCAACATCCGTGTTAATGTGTTTTTCATGATGGCCGTCCTAGTTAATCGAAAACTCTATTTCTTGAGAAAGCCGAGCCTTGACGGGTTTGCCGTCTACAACCTTGGGCTTAAACCGCCATTGTTGCACCGTTTTTTGAGCGGCTCGTCGGAGTCCCATACGGCGCGGGTCTTCTTCAAGGACTTGAACGTCTTCCACGCCCCCTTGCTCATTGACGGTAAACTCAAGTAACACAATCCCTTTTTCT
Organism: Salinivibrio sp. IB574; assembly: GCF_001996205.1. Lineage (NCBI taxonomy): Bacteria > Pseudomonadati > Pseudomonadota > Gammaproteobacteria > Vibrionales > Vibrionaceae > Salinivibrio > Salinivibrio sp. IB574. The sequence continues at coordinate 111,568 of NZ_MUFN01000005.1, forward strand.
AACCCTGCTCGTGCCGCTTTGCGAGGCATTTGCGGTAAGAAGGTCGCTAAAGGGGTTGGCCCCTGATTACCGGCCATCCCGCCACCGCCTTGGCTGTAGTGACCCAGTACCGAACCGCCCGAAATGTTCACCGGCAAGTCCAAGTTAGGCATATCAAGCTTCACTTGATCCATCTGTGGCTTCACCGTAGATGTCACCTTCATTTCCGGTGGTGGTGGCGGCTTTTTCGGTGGCTTAGGCTTTGGAAGCTCACGCTTTCTTTCTTTGATCTTTTCATCAGGTTTGATGCGCACAAACTCGATAATTCGCTGAGTCTCGTCGCCAGTTAACTCATGGCGCTCTTTGTTGACGATTTTATCCATGCCCCAAAACAAACCCAGCGAGACGAATAATGCGAGCACAATCGACGCCAAATAACGCATACGCTAGTCCTTGCTTTTCGCTGCAATCGAGATGCTATCCACACCGGCCATTTTGATTTGGTCCATGACGTCAACAACAACACCCGCACTTGCTTCTTGATCTGCTTGGATGACGACCGCGCCTTCTGGGCTTTCTGCACGTAAGCGCTCAATATTGGCGCGTACCGCACCGACTTCAACACGGCGTTTATCAACCCAGACATCACCCGCAGGACCGACGGCGACCATGATGTTGCCTTTACTGACGGTCTGCGCGGTATTCGCACTGGGTCGATTGACGTCAATACCCGCTTCTTTGACGAACGAAGTGGTGACGATAAAAAAGATCAACATAATGAAGACGATATCCAACATGGGTGTCATGTCGATCGCCGCTTCATCATTCCCTTCATTGCTATAACGTCGTTTCATGTCGCTACCTTAAATCCTTTTACGAGGTGACATGCTTAAGCTTGTCTTCAAGCTTACGCGTTGATGTTTTGGCAAGATGATCCAGGCGTGTGCTGAAAAACAGACCGGACAAGGAGGCGACCATTCCCGCTAACGTCGGGATAGTGGCTTTAGAAATCCCTGAAGCCATCGCCCGAGGACTCCCCGTGCCTACTACCGCTAATGTATCGAACACATGGATCATACCCACAACGGTCCCTAACAAGCCCAATAAAGGGCACATCGCGATCAACACTTTGACAATGGGTAATCCGCGTTTATTTTCTATGTCGCGGATTGAAACCAGTTCTTGCCGTATCATTCGCGCAGCCCAACTGCGATGCTCTGGACGCTGTTGCCATTGGCTGACTACCGATTTTGCCGCACGAGGTGCTACAAAAATGAAGTAAAACCAACGCTCTAACAGCGCACACCACAGAAAGACGCTGAGCACAAAGATGGCGACCAGTACATCGCCACCCATGCCGAGAAAGTGTCGAATCGACGCTAACTCAGAGAGTATCCATTGCATGACATCTCCTTAGCTTTCCGCTGTATGAAGCTTTTCCTGATATCGTGCAATAAAGCCAGCGCTTTGTTCCTCAAGGGTTTGTACCAATCGACGCCCTTTACTGTGTACGAAGGTGTAGAGGAACAGCAACGGAATCGCGACGACGAGGCCAAGCATGGTAGTGACCAAGGCTTCTGAAATGCCGCCAGCCATTAGCTTAGGATCACCGGTACCAAACAAAGTAATAGCCTGGAAGGTTCCAATCATCCCCATGACCGTACCGAGTAGGCCGAGTAGCGGTGCCACCGATGCGAATAACTTGATTGAGCCAATAAAGCGTTCAATCTTAGGCGCATTGCGCATGATGATTTCATCCAGTTTCGCTTCCAAGTCTTCTAAGCTGGAGCCTTGGTGTTCTTTGTAGGCTTGGATGACTTCACCCAGTGGGTTGTCTTTCAAGACTGCGTCACTCTTCTTCTGTTTACGCATCTTGCTGCCAATTACAGATAGGCGCAGGTAGCACAATAGCGCGATGAGGACACCAACCGCACCCATGACAAGAATGATGTAACCTACCAATCCACCTTGGTCGATACGCTCTTGTACGTTAGGGCTTTGCACCAGTAGGGAAAGGATCACACCACGTGATGGATCAAGATAAAGTGGCGCGTAGGCACTGGATGCTGACTCAAATGCAGACACGTTCGACAAAATATTGCTAGCTGGCTGGCGGGCGAGTTCTTCAAATTTGCCCGTCTCAGGGACGTAAGTCAGGTATTTACCGTTTGCAATGGCGTTAAATTCACCAATGAGTGTGACTTCATCGCTCGCTTCGCTGCCCTCGCCATACACCACAGTTGCAGGAACCGTCGAGGTATCGCCCGATACGATCATCTGCTCCATCACCGTTTGCCAGAATTGCTCGAGCTCATTGATAGAGGGCAACTCTTTGCTCTCGGCAAGCTTGGTCAGCAGCGCATCTCGGTTCGGGAATTGCACAGCGTTTTGCGAGGCATGGAAGATACCTTTAAATTCACCAGAGAATTGACGAACCACGCCAAACATTTCACCCAGTGAGCCAGAACGCTGACGTAAGGTATCTGCCAATTCCGCCAGTTTCTGATCGTTCGCATCGAATGTGGCTTTAAGTTGTTCGCCGCGTTGGGTCTCGAAAGCCAATTGCTGCTTGGCTTCAGCGAGGAGTGCCGCTTGGTTTTCTTTATCCGCCAAAAACGCCGCTTCACGCTCTCGGTTTTGCTGTGACTCGGTCACACGGTCGTTCTTCACTTGGTTGAGAAGCTCATCCAAAGTGTTGGCATGTACACTGCTTAACGATAAAGATAGGGCAGTGATACCGGTTAGAAGATACTTGATTCCCTTCATCATTACTTCTCCCCTGTAAAGACAGGTAGCTCAATCAGTGCAGGTGGTGCTTGCTTCTTCGCGATACGCAGACCTTGCTCAACCGCGTCACGATAGCCTTCAGGAAGTGATTCCCATTGGTTAGTTTGCTTGTTCCACATCCCGGTTTCTGCGCCATCAGGTGACTGGTAGAACAGCGCTGTCCGCCCTACACGAAGAAAGTCATAGGTTTTGACATCGCCGTCACGTTCCATGCTGGCTTTGTAGGCTTCAATGTTACGAGAAAAGCCTTCTTCGATTTGGTAAGCCTCAAGCACGCGACGGAACTTCTCGGATGTTGTGACATCGGCGCGATCCATCATTTCGCGAAGGCTGGCAATGCGTTTTTCGCGTTCGTTGAGCTGAAACGGTAAATCGAGTTGCACGAATTGATCGAGCGAGTCAATCATTTTGAGTGTCAGTGGAACAATTTCCATCGCGGTCTGATCAATCTGGTTAATTTGCTTTTCCAGTGACGCCACTTCGCTGTTTTGCGAACTCACCATACGATCAAGCTGGTTGTTATAAATACGCATACTATCAAGCTGACGTAAAACCGCTTTATATTCCGCGAGCATGCCATCGGTTTGTTCGCTGTATTGATCAATTTTTTGTTGCGATGCTTGTCCTGCGTTATTTTTACTTTCTACCGCCGACACAACGTCATTAGTAGAAGTAGCCATCGCAAACGAGCTGGTCAGCAACAGAGAACTGAGAATGGCGTTACTTAATCCCTTACGTACCATATCTGTTACCTGTTAAATTGCAGAGAAATAAGGCGCGGCGAAACCGCGCCAGGTTTGAGTTAGAAGTTATATTCGGCTTCAACGTAGAGCTGACGTCCCAGAGGGCTGTCATAGTCATCGGCATAGAATGGTGATGTATCACTCAGCGGGTCTGCAGGTGGTTGTTTATCAAACATATTGATAGCACCCAAAGTGACTTTACCTTGCTCATTGAAGGCGTAAGTTGCCGTCAAGTTCCAAGTTGTCATGCTCGATACTTTGGTTTGCTGTCCTGCATCTTTAGCGTCTTGGCAGGTATCGAAATAGTATCGATTGGCATAACCCGTACACATACTGTCGCGATATTTACCAAAGACATTGACGCTGTAATCGCCCATGACCCAGCCGAGGTTCAATGTGGCTGTATACTCAGGTAAGAAGTCGGTTTCATCGATGAGTGGTTCACCATCGTTCTCGCGGTATTCAGCGTCAATGATTTTAGTCACTGACAGTTTAGGGCTGAAGGTACCGTAATTTTGAGTATCGTAAGAATAAGAGACTGATAGGTCGATACCTGAGCGCAGCTCGGACGCTTGGTTGACCGGACCATAAATCACATTATCGATCTCGCCATCGCTGTTGCGCTTCACTTCCGCACCGGCATATTTACTTGGCTCATTGATTACATCTTGATAGCTTGGTGCTGTGACTACGTTTTCCATCTTGATGCGATACCAGTCTAGTGTCAGACCGAGATCTTCAACAGGTTCCCACACCAGACCCAAGTTAATATTGGTGCTTTCTTCTTCTTCAAGCTCTTTGTTTGGCCCAGAAGTGACATCGAAGTTTTGGGTATCACACTCAGGGATTGAGTCGCTATCCTGTGGGCCATTGCCCCCTGCATTTTTACACAATACAGGGTCAAAGCCGCTACCAAATGCCTTGGTCTCATCGCCGAACAGGCGTTTCAGATCGGGAGCTCGGAATCCAAGACCGTAACTACCACGCAATAGCAAGGTATCGGTAGGACGATAAGCCAGAGAGACTTTTGGCGTAAAGGCCCCACCGGTTGACGAATCGTCAAAATAGTGGTCATAGCGACCCGCGAGTGTCATTTCAAGGTTTTCAATGATAGGAACTAAGGCTTCAACGCCCAAGCCGATCTGATCGCGGTCGCCACCACCTGATGAACCGCCTAAACCTTCAAAACGGCCGTTTTTGGTATTTTCATCGATGGTTTCGAGATAATCAGTTCGGTTCCACTCGCCGTATACCGAGAAGCTCGACATGCCCGCGGGAAGTTCAATTAAATCGCCACCCAATGAGGAGTTCACTGAATAAAGCTTAGTACGAGCGTTTTTGGTCGACTTTCCCTTGTATTTTTCTACGGTCTCAGGAGAAAGACGAGCAAGGAGATCGATTTCGTCGTTTTTCACCGCATCGCCGATACTGGCAAAAATGGCTGGATTATCCGTTTCAACTTTCTGCTCTGAGTAGCTTGCATAAGCATCCCAGCTATAGTCGCTCACATAGCCATCGAGCCCGACGGTGACACCATAAGAGCGTGACTCTGTGTTGCTCTCTCGATTGCCAAACTCAACCATGCGTCGAGTATAGGTACCTTCTCCTCGACTGTGAGTCGCATCGGTTTCGACTTTTAATGCGCCAGGCTCAAACGTAGAGTTGGTTTCTTTGTGGTTAAACCGTGCTTCTGCCGTGGCCATCAAGTCAGGTGTAATATCGAATTCACCACGAAGCATTAGATCCGCTTGCTTGTTTTCCGGTTTTAAGGTCCGACGTGACGCTCGGTTAAAACCACATTTTCCATCCGCACGCGACCAATGGCGTCTGACCCATAAACGGCTGACCCTGAATCTGTGAGTACCTCAACACGCTCAATGGCAGCAACGGGGATCTGGCCAATATCTTGGAAGTTTGTTGAGCCATTTTGTGCTAGTGGGTATTGAGGTAGGCGACGACCGTCAATCAAAATAAGTGTGCGCGATGCCCCAAGGCCACGTAGGTTCACTGACTGTGCGGCTGGGGTAAAACTAAAAGAGTTCGTTTGCGACAGGTTACCGCCGGTATTTTGAGTTAAGCTGTTGAGAATGTCTTGCGCACTGTTAAAGCCTTTAGCCTGGATATCCTCACTGCTAACTACAGTAATAGGACTTGGTCCTTCAACTTCAGCGCGTGATATACGCGATCCCGTTACTTTCAGCTTCTGCAGCTCTTGGGCTTGTTCTGGTTGCTCGTCCGCGATGGCGGTTGAGGCGAATGTAAGTGATCCCACTGCGAGACCAATGGCAACAGACAGTGCCGTTGTTCTTGTCTTCATCCTTGATTGCTCCCTGTCATTTGACTACTTCTTCAGCGCGTATCTTCAGTACTGCTCTTATCCCTGAGCGCGCATGACAGCCAGATATACCGAATGTTTCGTCTAGGCGTCAAACAAGTGACAGCGACACTCTCTATCTGCGCTGTCATGGCTTATCCCGTTTATTTTGGTGGTTTATTTTGATTTGCTGCGAACAAACATGTCTATATGACTGGTCTTTTATTTATTGTTAGATAATTGTTTCATGTGAGGCGGGATGGGTGTGCTTGGTTGCGCGATGAGTGGATATGCTGGAGATGAATGAATCTAAAGAATATACAACTATTTAACATTGTTGGGTTTGTCGCCGCATAATCTACCTAATGCGTGCATCGGTAGTAGTGGCGTTCACATGTCCGACGAAAAAGCCGTGGGTCCAGTTTTAAACTGACATAAGTTAACAAAAAATGACATTAATTTGACAATTGTGTTTATAGCGTCTACGGAAATTTATGCATTTTTTTTGCGTAAATTTCTAGAGCAAACACTCAATTGATAGGTTTGTCATATTCTGTAATTTTACTGTCATGTGAATGAATGTTGTTTTTTTTATTTTGTAAGTGGCTGGTATCGAAAGAGAAAAAAAGTCTCGCTGTGCAAGTGGAGATCGTTGATTGTGTCGGTAAATCAGGATAAATATAGACCACTTAATTGAAGCGTGTCATACGGATAAATGTTTTTACGCCTAGGATGGCATAAAACCATTTGTGAGAAGGTAGGCCAATGTCGCCTGCCCAAGCATCAGTTAGCTGAAACATAGTTAACAGGGAGTAGTGGACTATGCTGTCGTACTTTTTACGTCGGTTGTTATTGGTGGTGCCGACTTTTCTTGGCATTACCATTTTGATCTTTGGTATCACCCGTCTTGTGCCTGGGGGACCGGTCGAGCGGATGATGACGCAAATGCAAGCACAAGCCGATGGTGGCTCTAGCCTGCAGCGTGCTGGTGACAGCTCGGCGTTATCGGAAGACCAAATTGCCGAGTTACGCGCCTTTTACGGGCTCGATAAGCCGGTGCTGGAAGCCTATGTAGATTGGCTCGGTAAACTTGCCAATTTCGACTTGGGCGAGTCGACGCGCTACTACGAGCCAGTTACTGACATGATCGCCGAGCGTCTGCCCGTCTCGTTGTTTTACGGCGGGATGACCTTCTTTATCAGCTATTTTATCTCTCTTCCGCTCGGTTATTACAAAGCCCTCAAACACGGTTCGGTGTTTGACTCCTCTTCCTCTGTGCTGATCTTTATCGGATTTGCCTTACCCGGCTATGTGGTCGGGGTATTACTGATCACCTTGTTTAGCTATCACCTCGAGTGGTTCCCAATGGGTGGCTTTGTGGGCGATGCTTACTACGACGCGACCAGTTTTTGGGAGCGTGCCAAAGATGTGATGTGGCATGCGGTACTGCCGCTGATTTGTTATCTGATTGGTGATTTTGCCACCCTGACCATGACGATGAAAAACAACCTGATGGAAAACTTATCTGCCGATTATATTCGCACTGCCATCGCCAAAGGGTTGCCGTTCCGTTCGGCGGTGCGCAAGCACGCACTGCGCAATAGCTTAATTCCGATAGCCAGCCATTTTGGTAACTCTTTATTGTTCTTTATGACTGGCGCGTTTTTGATTGAAGTGATTTTCAATATCAATGGCATTGGCTTACTTGGCTATGAGTCGATTATGGAGCGTGACTATCCGGTGGTGATGGGCATTGTCGCCATCAATGCGCTTTTACTGCTGGCCGGCAACATTATCTCAGATATCTGTGTTGCTATGGTTGACCCTCGCGTGAAGTTTGGATCTTGATATGTTGACGTTTAGCCCTTTAACTCAAAAGAAAATCCGCAGCTTTAAACAAATTAAACGCGGTTACTGGTCGTTTATCATCCTTGCCGTGATGCTGGTCTTATCGCTGTTCGCCGAGTTTTTTATTAACAGTAAAGCGTTAATGGTCAAATACAACGGCGAGTACTATTTCCCGGTACTGAGTGATGTGCACTTGGCGAGTGATTTTGGTCAAGTGGGCACTAGCGAAGCTAACTACCGTCAACTTGCCAAAGCCTTTGAGGCACAAGCAGGGGACAACTATGTGATCATGCCACTAGTGCCGTGGAACCCGCTTGAACAAGACTTTAGCGGCGATTTTCCGCCGACTGCGCCAAGCGCCGAAAACAAGCACTATCTTGGCACCGATGAGATCGGACGTGATATTCTCGCCCGCCTTGTCTATGGCTTTCGTACCGCGATGGGCTTTGCATTGCTGACCATGGCCGCCTCGTATGCGATTGGCACTGCGGTAGGTTGTGCAATGGGCTTTTGGGGCGGTAAGTTTGACTTATTTTTCCAGCGCTTTATCGAAATCTGGTCGATGGTGCCGTTCCTGTACGTGATCATGATATTGGTCTCGATTCTTCAGCCCACCTTTGCCCTCTTTGTAGGGATTAACGTACTGTTTGGTTGGATGGCGATCACTTGGTATATGCGCACCATGACCTATAAAGAGTCAGCGCGCGATTATGTGATGGCCGCGAGGGCGCTGGGGGCGTCGACCAGCCGGATCCTTTTCCGTCATATTTTACCCAACACTATGGTGATGATTGTTACTTTGGCGCCTTTCACCATCGCCCTCAATATTACCGCGCTAACAGCGCTGGATTATCTCGGTTTGGGGCTGATGCCACCGACGCCAAGTTGGGGGGAGCTGTTGCAGCAAGGCAAATCGAATTTGGATGCGCCATGGATTGTTGCATCTGTGGTGACCTCACTGGTGGTGGTATTGGTGATGGTGACCTTTATTGGTGAAGCGGTGCGCGCCGCCTTCGATCCGAAAAAATTCACCCGTTACGATTAATTATTAGCACAGTGAGCAATGTGTGAATCACGATAGGGACATCACGATGAAAAAACTGATCCTTGCGACCTCAATATCGATGTTTAGCCTGAGCGGTTGGGCAGCCTCCTTGCCTGAAAACCTCAATTGGCAAACCAACTGGGATGCCCCCAAAATTGGCTCACCAGAGGCAAAACGCGGTGGTACACTGCGTACCCATTTATTAAGTTTTCCGCAGACATTGCGCACCGTTGGCCCAGACTCCAACTCAGGTCTGCGTAGCTATTTCCTTGATGAAATGCCCTCATTGGTGAAACGTCACCCTGACACGTTGGAATGGATCCCGGATTTGGCCAACGAGTGGGCGTTTGGCGATGATCATAAAACTATCTACTTTAAGCTCAACCCAGACGCAACCTGGTCTGATGGCAAGCCCGTCACCGCGGATGACTTTGTCTTTATGATGCAGTTTTATCGCTCCAAAGACATCGTTGCCCCTTGGTACAATGATTATTACACCAACACCATTGGTGGTGTCGAAAAAATTGATGCGCACACCATTGCCGTGCATAGCGCGATTGAGAAAAACGATGACGATTTGCTGTATATCCTTGGCAGTCTCGTTCCACGTCCTGCGCATTTTTATGCCAACCCACGCAAAGATGAAAACCAAGATGGTATCGCTGATGACTATGTGCGCCGCTATAACTTTAAGGCCGAGCCTACAGTGGGGCCTTATGCGTTAGGACGAGTGCAAAAAGGCCGTAGCGTCACCTTTGAGCACGTGGATGACTGGTGGGGTTATACCAACCCGTATTATCAACATCGCTACAACGTCGATAAGATTCGAATGCGCGTGATCCGAGATAATGACATTGCCATGAAGCACTTTGAAAAAGGCAATTTGGATGTGTTCGATTTGATTCTGCCCGATATCTGGCACGACAAAACCCAATCTGAACCCTATAGAAAGGGCTACATCACTAAGTATTGGGGATATAACGAGATCCCAGTTGGCGCGGGTGGCTTGTGGCTAAATACCGCCATGCCATTGCTGGATGACATCAATGTGCGCAAAGGCATCATCTATGCCACTGACTTTGATGGCATGATCAAAAAAATCACCCGTGGTGACTACTCGCGTAAACCGCATGCGATGGGCTTTGGTCATGGTGAATACGACAACGACGGGGCAACACCGCCTGCGTTCGATCCTAAAAAAGCGGTCAGCTATTTCGAAAAAGCCGGCTTTAATCAGGTGGGGCCAGATGGCATTCGTATCAACGACAAAGGCGAGCGTTTAAGCTTTGCCATCACTTATGGTTATCAACACCACACGCCGCGTATTGCTTACTTAAAAGAACAAGCTAAAAAAGCGGGTCTGGAATTTACCATTAACTTGGTCGATGGCTCATCGGCGTTTAAATACGTGTTGGAGAAAAAGCACCAAATTGCCTTTCTCAATATGGGCACTTCCGAAGTTCCTGCCTATTGGGAATACTTCCACTCGGATAATGCCAATAAAGCGCAAACCAATAACCATACCAATTACAGCACTCCAGAGTTGGACGCGTTAATTATGGCGTACAAAACGGAGTTTGATCTGGAGAAGAAGTATCAGTTGTCGCACCAGATCCGCGCTAAGATTTCTGAGGCGAGCGTGATTGCCCCGGGTTACATGGTGCCATATGTACGTCAAGGCTTTTGGCGTTATGTACAAATCCCAGGTAACGCGATGACCAAGCGCACAGAAACCATGATAAGTAACGGGTCGGTGATTGGTCTTGGCACATACTGGATTGATGAAGCGATGAAAGAAGCCACCGAAGAAGCCATGGACGAAGGTAAAGCCTTTGAACCTGTAACCATCATTGATGACAGATACAAGCTGTAGAGGCGATTATGACGCAGGATGTCATTCTATCGGTTAAGGATTTGACCGTTAATTTTACCACTGACGATGGCCCCCGTGAGGTACTTCACGGGGTGAGCTTTGAGGTCAAAGCCGGGCGTACGCTCGGCTTAGTGGGCGAGTCGGGTAGCGGCAAAAGTGTCACCGCGATGTCAATCATGGGATTACTTCCAAAACCCTATGGGCAAATAACGGGTGGTGAAATCTTGTACCGCGGGACCGACTTGGTCACTCTGCCCGCCAAAGAGCGCTACGCAATGCGCGGCAATCGGATCTCGATTATCTTTCAAGACCCGATGACAGCATTAAACCCTGTGCACACTATTGGCCGACAAATCAATGAAGTCTTGACGCTACACCGCCCAGAGCTGGACAAGAAAGCGCGCGCGGCGTGTGCGCTCGACATGCTGGCTAAGGTTAAAATCCCGATGCCAGAAAAGCGACTGAACGAGTATCCACATCACCTGTCCGGCGGGATGCGTCAGCGGGTGATGATCGCGATGGCACTGGCCTGCAAGCCTGATATCTTGATTTGTGATGAGCCAACCACCGCCTTGGATGTAACGGTGCAGGCCTCGATTTTGGATTTGATTAACGAGCTGCAAGAAGAAACCGGAATGGCGGTGATTTTTATCACCCACGATCTGGGAGTGGTCGCCGAGGTATGTGACGATGTGGCGGTGATGTACGATGGCCAAATTCGCGAACGGGCAGATATTTTCACACTTTTTGATCACCCAGCTCATCCGTATACCAAGCGTTTGTTGGGATTAATGCCAGGGCGTCACCATCAACCCAAGCAGATGATTGATATTCGTCCGTTGGAAGACTTTGATGCCGCGCCATCATCCACGTAGTTGCAGGAGAACGAGATGAGCAAGGAAGTCCTCAGAGTAGAAAATCTGAAGCAGTATTTTGTCTCGGGCAAAGGCCTGCTTCGTCAAGGCTATACCATTAAAGCCGTCGATGGCGTATCGCTCTCGGTGTCACAAGGTGAAACGCTCGGGCTGGTCGGTGAGTCGGGATGTGGCAAAAGCACCCTTGGCCGTACCATGCTTAAGCTGTTTGAGCCTACCGAAGGGAAAATTTTCTTTGAAGGTAAAGACATCACGCATTTATCGCCACGTCAGATGCGGCCACTGCGCAAAGACATGCAGATTGTCTTTCAAGACCCGCTCGAGTCGCTAAACCAGCGCCATACCATCGGCGGGATCTTAGAAGAGCCCTTTATTATTCACAATATTGGCACCGCGAAAGAGCGTCGTCAGTGGGTACTTGAGCTATTAGACAAAGTCGGTTTGCCCCATGATGCGGTTAACCGCTATCCGCATGAGTTTTCGGGCGGTCAGCGCCAGCGGATTGGTATTGCGCGGGCAATTGCCCTTAAACCGAAACTGCTTATTTGTGACGAATCCGTCTCCGCCTTGGATGTATCGGTGCAGGCACAGATTCTTAATCTGTTGCTGAAACTCCAGCAAGAGATGAACTTGGCGATGATTTTTATCTCCCACGACTTATCGGTGGTTCGCCATATCTCCGATAAGGTGGCAGTGATGTACTTTGGTCATGTGGTAGAAGAGGGGCCGACCGAAACCGTCTACCATCATCCCCAGCATGAGTACACCCAAAAGCTACTCTCCGCGATCCCAATCACCCACCCCAAATATCGCAAACACAAGCGCCGCGCCGAGCAACCGGTGGCCGAAAAAAAGCCTGAAGCGGTGAGTTAAGTACACGCCCCTCTGATGAGGGGCGTGGTTGTTTGACGTATCGGCACATTGGGCCGTTGATAGCGTCTGGCTCAACTCTTTGTTGCTATTGTTTGAAAAATATAGAAAAGTGATCCTTTCATAGCGCCTACAACCCGTGGTTTGTAAGGTGAAACTGACTCATCACGTGGAAGGAAAAATGCAGCAGGTCGGAATTTATGAGCAGCTGGTAACGCAGCTTATTGAGAGCCGTATTGATCGAGAAAGATTTTATGTTGGCGAGCGGACGCTTACCAGCAACGAGGCGTCAGTTTGGTTGTCTCGCTTTTTATCGCATGTTTTGCACTATGTGCTCGACGCCGTGCCTGCCAGTGATGATCGTCTAGAGCAGCAAATCACACTATCTAACCAATTCTTGCTGTGGCTGAAAACCCAGATCCACGATAAAGACATTATCGACGATAATTTGCTCGCGAGTCAGGGGAAAATCCTGACGGCCCTTTATGAGTTTGAAAACCCGATAGCATCTGATTTAGCGCGTTATGTGCAAGATGTTTTCCCACTCACTGGCTTAACGCAAAGTGAGCTTTTTTGTGGCAGTAATGCGGGTCTTTCATTGGAGTCAGAGCTGAAAAGAGAGATTTTATCCGCAGACAGAATTTATTGGCTGGTGTCATTCATCAAGTGGGCGGGGATAAGAATTTTTCGAAAAGAGCTGGAAGCCTTTACCCGCAGTGGTCGCGAGTTAAAGGTCATCACCACATCATACATGGGCGCGACAGACGCGAAAGCGGTGGAGTATTTAGCCAGCCTACCTAATACCGAGGTGAAGTTAAGCTACAATACCGATCGTGAACGTCTTCACGCAAAAAGCTATTTGTTTCTGCGCGAGACCGGCTATCACACCGGTTATATCGGATCGTCAAACCTCTCTCATTCTGCACTGACAAATGGGTTGGAATGGAACCTCAAAATTACCTCGCAAGAAATTCCCCATATTATCAATAAATCACTCAGCACCTTTGAAACGTATTGGGCGTCGAATGAATTTGAGCGATTTGACGGAGATGTAAAAAGCACCGAAAAACTGAATCAAGCCCTTCGGCAGCAGCGGGGTGGCGAAGAAGACGGTGCTACGTTTTTCTTCGACCTCTCTCCTTTCCCTCACCAGAAGGAGATTTTGGAGCAGCTGACGGTTGAGCGCCAGACGCATCAACGTTTTCGCAATTTAGTGGTGGCGGCAACAGGCACTGGTAAGACACTGATCTCTGCGTTTGATTTTGCCCGTTTTTTGAAAAAACACCCTGATGCCAACTTTTTATTTGTGGCCCATCGTGAAGAAATCCTTAAGCAAGCGCGTGCGGCCTATCGAGGGGTATTACGTAACAGCACCTTTGGCGAGCTGTGGGTCGGTGGTCACACGCCAGATCATTACCGTCAGCTGTTTGTCTCGATTCAAACATTGAACAACCAGCTCGATACGCTCAACTTGACGGCCGATTACTATGACTACATTGTCATTGATGAAGTGCATCATATTGCTGCGAGCAGTTATCGAGCGGTTTTGCACTACTTTTCGCCGTCAGTACTACTGGGTCTGACGGCGACACCCGAGCGTCACGATGGTGGCGATATTCTCGCGGATTTTGGTGGCGTTATTGCGGCTGAGATTCGGTTGCCAGAGGCGATTAATCGTCGTCATCTTTGCCCATTCCAATATTTTGGTATTGATGATGATACCGACCTACGGACCATTCCTTGGCAGCGTGGCCGCTATGATATTGCACAGCTGACCAACCTCTATACCTCCAACCAAGCGCGGGTGGATAAGATATTACTCAGCATGAACGAGATCATCACGGATCTTAGCCGTATGAAAGCACTCGCTTTTTGTGTGAGTAAAGAACACGCTCAATACATGGCTCAACAGTTTTCACTGCAAGGGCTGAAGGCGGATGTGTTGACCAGCGACAATCGGCATGAACGCCAGCGAAAGCAGCAATCGCTGCGCGCCGGTAAGATCAATGTGCTTTGTGTGGTTGATATTTTCAACGAGGGGGTCGATATCCCTGAAGTGGATACCTTATTGTTTCTGCGTCCCACCGAGAGTTTAACCATTTTCCTTCAGCAGCTAGGCCGCGGTTTACGGTTAGCCGAAGGCAAAGAGTGCTGTACCGTCCTGGACTTTGTCGGTCATTCGCGTCCCGAGTATGACTTTGCAAACAAGTTTCGGGCGCTGGTGGGCAAGAGCGCTCGAGCGATCAATCGCGAGATTGAACAAGGTTTCCCCCATGCGCCTTTGGGCTGTCGTATTGAGCTTACTAAGCGCACCCAAGAAATGGTCTTGGATAACATTAGCAAAGCGTCTCTAACGCTAAGGCGCTTAGTGGCAATGGTTCGGCAATATCCTCAGCACACCCATCTGCCGATGACGCTAGCGAACTTTCTAACCTTGTATCCGCATATTGATTTGAACGAACTATACAAGCGAGGCTGCTGGTCAGAATTAGTGTTCAAAGCAGATCTACAGGTGAATGATTATTCTGTTGATGAAAGTGCATTTAAAACAATCAAGAAAGCGATATTTCAGCGGATTTTAACCACGGATGATCATGCGTATCTACAGTTTTTAAAGCAGCTTTGCCAAACAGACTTTGCGCCTGATACGGGTAGCGAACGGCATCGACTCATATGTCATTATGATGTTTGGCAACAAACAGGGCCAGCTCTTGGCTTTTCATCCATTGCGCAAAGCTTTGCCGCGTTAAGGCGGCTGGGCATCAAAGCAGAATTAATGGACGTGTTGGACTGGAAACTGTCACAAACCAAGCACGAGCAGTTAAGGATGGACGATTTGCCTGATGTGCCATTACGGCTTCATGCTCGATATGCGCGTGAGCAAATCTTGGTTGGGTTTGGCGCTACCACCTTGGAGCGGCAGCCACCTGCACGAGAGGGGCTCTATGCGCTTAAAGATCAAAACATCGAACTGTTATTTGTCACCTTGGATAAAAATGAAAAGCAATTTTCCCCGACGACCATGTATCACGATTATGCGATCAACGCATCACGCTTTCACTGGCAGTCGCAAAACAGCTCGCGCCCTGATAAAGGCCGAGGCAAAGATTACATTCAACATCAAAAGATAGGGAAGCGCCTGTTTTTGTTTGTACGTGAGCAAACGAAGGATGAATTCGGGCGTACCATGGGGTTTGTGAATTTTGGCGAAGTGAATTATATCTCGCACACTGGATCTCAGCCGATGGATATTACGTGGGAGCTAGCCACTCCGATGCCAAACTTTATGTGGCAGCAAGCGGCGAAGTTGGCGGTAGGCTAGGGGCCGATGCGTGTCTTTTATCGCCACGAGCCTCAAATGTAGGGCAAATAATGGCTGAGCGAGTATAGGGTGAGCAGATAGAGGCAGCTCAATGTATAGCGCTCGAGCTATCTCTATCTGTCTGAACGTCAGTGCTGAGAATTGCTAGTGATTACTCAATATTCTGAATTTGCTCGCAGAATAGCATTGGCAATGCCCTATGAAACCAGTGCTTTCAAGCGATTATGGTGAGTAACTGTATCACGTTACTCACCGATATACTCACCAAAAAGAATTTGGTTAACATCATCGATGTTGCATCCAAAGCAGAAGATCGGACAGTAACCAAGACTTGGTTGTACCAACTTGCTTGGCTACCGGGACTTGGCCTTTTCGGCTTAGCCTCCACCAAGTGGTGTTGCTGACGGAGGTGAGTTGTTTACGCTCGGCTTCTCTCACCAAGCGCTCTGACTCACCATAGGCGTTCAAGATCTCTGCTCTTTGTGTCAACGTCGGTTCAGTATAAGGCATTTATTTTTCCTCCTCCACCCGGTGGGACATCAACCAGGCATCGAGATCATCGCGCTTGAAGTACAGCTTGCGATTTGGCTTATAGTGCGGGATCTGCTTGGCATGGGTCAGCTTATATATGTACTTAACTGACAAACCTGTGTATTGGGCGGTTTCTTCAGCGCTAAGAAACTGCTTTTGCGATGTGATCAGGGTGCGCAGCTCCTCTGTTGCGGTTTTGATATCTGCCAGAAGCGCTTTAGCTTCCGCTCGTTCCTTCTGGGAAATGGGAAAGTGGGAAATCATGCTTCGCCTCCTTGTTGAAAGCGGCTGAAGTCAACATCGAGATCTAGTTGTTCTGTAATCCTAGTCGGGAAGATTTTAAAGTTTCGAGCTGCACGGCCAGAAACATTGCTTTTGAATGTGCCGCGAGCAGGCTCATTGGTTTGCAGCCAGCCTTGCCTTTTCAGAAATAGCGCTGTCTGAATGACCTGATGGTCAAAATCTAGCTTAAAAGCTCGCTTGAACGCATCTCGATGGATATGCCAGCAAAGCTCGCCTCTCTCGTATCGCCACCATCCATTTTTGGCTATTTCACCGGGTAAACTCATTGAATACTGCCACTTGGGAATGATTTGCCGCAGCTGGTTCTTTATATGTCGTTCTTCAAAGTCACAATCTTCATCCTGGTTGGCTACCCATGCCTCAAAGATTTTCCCGATCTCCATAATGGCGCTGCCTTTACTCCACGGAAGCGCACCTAATTCAATGGCAAGCTCGCCAACGGAAGCGACAAAGGCGAAGCGGTCAGCAGCAAAACTTATCTGATTGTTTTTTGCTAGTTCGTAGCAATCAAACCACATCGATGATATTGATTTAATTCTTGAGGTTAGTTTTTCCCTGATGTCACCAATGGACGCGACCTGGTTTAGAAAGGGTTGAAGCGCTGTACCATGCTGCTGTGATGTTACTTGGGCTATGTGTTCAGCAAATTCTTTAGCGGAGGAAAGTCCATGTATGTGCTCGAAGGCTCCATGTTTTTGAAACAGAGGAATTTCAAAAAATCGCATAAGCTGTCCAGCTTGAACCTTTCGGTTTGCTTGGGCTAGAACTTGAGCAAGGCTAATTTCTCCTGTCGAGAGCCCCACAATGTTCCAGTGATACTGCTCTTGCAGGTTGGCACTTTTGGTCGCTCTTAGCTTTGATGTGCCATTGCCTAGTTGATAAACGCCGGTCAGTACCGATTCAGGATCTGCCTGTTGGAATTCATCCAACAGAACAATCATGTTGTTGCGTGACTTAGCTCTGGCCTCGAGGCCGTTGCTGGTACTACTCCAAGAATCACAGTAATTAAAGTCAGAGCAAACAGAAGCCGCAAGTCGCAATAAGGTAGTTTTGCCATTTTTAGAACTGCCTAGAAAATGTACTAGAAATGAGTCCCAATCTAATTTGGATAGCAAAGGAGCAGCGAAAGCTGAGCACAGTGAAAAAGTCATTAAAGCATTGTTTTGGCATAAGCGGGCAACGGACTCTTGCCAATCCATAAATGTACCTTTGGAACTCAACTTCTCTGCGGAATCATTTTGGAAAATCACTTCTTGTTCACTAAAGCCCGCTACCCAGCTTGGTGTAACAAATTGATCGTAATACCAACCAGTTTGATCAACCGTAACTACAGTGTCTGTTGGTGATGATGACAAAATATAGTCAATGATGTGTTTCCAGTAACCCTGCCTGTAATGTATGTATAAGCCCGTATCAGCAAGTGTTTGAATCATAGAACGCCCTCCATCAGCAAGAATATCCTTCATTTTGAAGACTCGTTCGTGATGCTCGCCCACTCTTGAGCGCCATTGGATTAGAATGCCAAATCCTTTCTTAAAATCTGGGTCATACGTGTGAGCTTTAACAGAGATAGGTCCCGCTATTAGTTCTGGTGGTGCGCCTTCAGGTAAAGACATCAACCCCTCATCTCGTTTCTCGATTGTTAAGTTCATTGCAAATCCTCAGTGGATTGGCTGCAGCGCAATAG
Organism: Salinivibrio sp. IB574; assembly: GCF_001996205.1. Lineage (NCBI taxonomy): Bacteria > Pseudomonadati > Pseudomonadota > Gammaproteobacteria > Vibrionales > Vibrionaceae > Salinivibrio > Salinivibrio sp. IB574. The sequence continues at coordinate 129,745 of NZ_MUFN01000005.1, forward strand.
TTTCAGATCTTTTCAATTGATTTCGTCGACGTGATGATGGTACCGATTTCTGAGGTGAAAGATGGCATCTGTAATTGCCCATTTTGGTACTGAAGAGAGCTTGACATGGAGTAATGCTGTTTTTTTGATTTTTGTTTATCTTGTGGTTTTTTTTAATACCTAGGGTGTTATAATACCACATGGAGTAAACCTCTGGTTTGGTTTGCGTATAATATTCATACCTTAGGTGTTAAAATGTCATCCAAGATAAACTGGTTGGTAGCCAATGCATATCCTGGAGCCCTTGTGCTACAGCAATGGCTGACTGAGAACGGAATTAGCTATTCCTTAGCTCAAAAATATGCGCAGAGTGGTTGGCTTAGGAAGCTATCTTCAGGCGTTTATTATCGGCCAAGCGCAAGAGATGATGTTAAGCCGGGCTGGGTGGATGCTCTACAAGCGATGGACACACAGTTGCACCATCGTGTTCATCTGGCTGGGTTAAGCAGCTTAACTCACCAAGGGCTGAGCCACTATTTACAGTTTAGTAAAGAACAAGTTTGGATAGGGGTGAAGAACAAACAATCATTGCCTAAGTGGTTTCGTGAATTTCCCAATCAAAATTGGTTTTATTGTGGTAACCATAAGCTTGAAGCTGTCTCTGACAAGGACCTAAAAGTGATTACGGTTAAAGGAAAAGAGCTAAAAGCTAGTTGCCCAGAGCTTGCTGCTTACGAAGTTGTTGATGCAATCGGGAAGCAAATTTCTTTTGAGCATGCAGCAGAGCTTTTTCAAGGCCTTGTAAACCTGAGTCCTAGAAAGGTGCAATCTCTCCTTGAACGTAGTAGCTCGGTTCAAACCAATAGAGTGTTTTTGTTCTTGAGTCATTATCATGGGCATCAGTGGACTCAGCGTATTGATGAAACAAAGATCGCATTAGGTTCAGGAAAGCGTCAGGTGGTAGAACAAGGGCGATTTGATGAGCGTTACCAAATCACTGTGCCAGAAGTATTAAGTGTAAAAAAAGAAGAAGTAAACAATGGATAGAGAGAGCCCTTATTACAAGCAGGTTTCACTGCTGATTAGAATGTTACCAGTGGTTGCAACAGAACCTTCATTTGCACTTAAAGGTGGTACAGCTATCAACTTATTTGTGAGGGATTTTCCACGCTTGTCTGTGGATATTGATCTTGCTTATCTTCCTCTTGAGCCCAGAAATGAAGCTCTAGCAAATGTAAAAGCAGCATTGCAACGTATAACCGATTTAATCAACAAAGAACCTGAGAACCGAGCTGTATTGCAGGACCATAGGTTAGATGAATTGCGTATTGTTGTTACAAGTCCTAATGCAACAATTAAAATAGAAGTCTCTCCGGTTGCAAGAGGTACGTTGCATAAGCCAGATAGCTTAGCTGTCCAAGAATCAGTTGAAGAAGAGTTTGGTTATGCAGAGATTCCTGTAGTTAGTCTGCCCGATCTTTATGGCGGAAAACTATGTGCTGCCATGGATCGCCAGCACCCTCGCGATCTGTTTGATGTTCGTATGCTGCTTGCAGAGGAAGGTATTTCACGAGATATCTTTGTTGGATTCATTACTTACGTACTAAGCCACCCAAGACCTATCAATGAGGTTATGGCTCCTAACTGGCAACCTCTTGATGATAAGTTTCAAGCTGAGTTCGATGGCATGACCTTTGAACCCGTTGAGTTAAACGACTTAATTTCTATAAGGCCAGCGATGGTAGCTGCACTACAAGCCCATTTCACAGAAAAAGATCGCTCATTTTTGTTGTCATTCAAACAAGGTAATCCTGATTGGTCACTGTTTGACTACCCAGATGCAGCAGAACTGCCAGCTATACGCTGGAAGCTACAAAACATAGCTAAGTTAGCTAAAAATCAAGAAAAACATGTAGAGCAGCTAACTAAATTAGAGTCTGTACTTGATGATTGGCTTAAGCAAGCCAACTCCAATTAACTTTATAAAAGTATTAACAATAATTCTAAGGAGTAGGTGTGTCACGATTAACTGACCTCATCGCCCAAGCAAAAGCAAAAGACCCGCAAATGGGCGCTGATTTAGAGCGAGAGTTTAGGGCTCTTTCATCACGTCGTTCATTTGGTTTGAATTTCGAGCGTCATCGCCCTGAAAACGTTGAACTCCCGCAGCGTCCTGTGCGTAAAGGTGACAAAGTTCGTGTACTTCCGCCCCGCGGAGATACATCCAAAGGCGATCAAAGACTTTGGGTCGTGAAGCAACTTGAAATGCAGGAAGGTAAAAAAGTTGCTCATCTTGTTGAGCGCTATGCAGTAGAACCAGAAACTAAACAAGTGGACGTTACTGATCTTGTTGTTGTCGCTGAATTTCGAGACAAGATTTATCCAGGACTTGTGAGCACTGGGAAAGTTGAGAGAGGTGGCGATAAACCATTTCATTCGGTGATTAATGGTGAAAACTACCATGCTTTGAAAGCTCTAACTTTTACCCATAGAGGTAAACTTGACGCAATCTATATAGATCCCCCATACAATACGGGAGCTAGAGATTGGAAGTACAATAATGATTATGTGGAATCAGAAGATTTATATCGTCACTCCAAATGGTTAGCATTTATTGAACGACGGTTAAAGATTGCTAAAGAGTTACTCAACCCTAGTGACTCAATACTAATAGTTACAATTGATGAAAAGGAATACTTAAGATTAGGGCTCTTATTAGAACAAGTATTCCCTAATGCCAAAATACAGATGGTCAGCAGTGTAATTAACCCTGCAGGAGTTACAAGGCCTGGCTCATTTGCGAGAACAGATGAGTATGTATTCTTTGTATTCATTGGTAACGCTAAGGCAAAACCTGTTCCTTTATCTGATGAATGGCGAGTAAATCCCCAAGATAAAAGGACTACAAAAATTCTATGGTCAATGTTAATTAGAACAGGGACTAATGCTCAAAGAGTTGATCGTCCTAAATTATTTTACCCGATCTTTGTATCCAAAGATGGTCTAAAAATAATTGATGTAGGTAGACCGCCAGAGCTTGATGTTGATAGAAATTTGATAAAAGCCCCAAAAGGTACGATTGCAATTTGGCCTATTCGAAGTAATGGAACGGAGGGAAATTGGCAAGTATCGCCTGAGAAATTATTAGAAATTTATAATAAAGGTTTTGTGCGGCTAGGTAAGTTTACTGAGCGAGGGATGAGCATCAGTTACCTCAAAGCTGGGGAGCAAAAAAAAGTTAATGAAGGCGTATATTTGGTAACTGGTAAACGAGAGGATGGTTCTATAATTGCAGAAAACTCTGACGCTCAAAATTTAATTATTCCATCAACTGCGTGGCGTATATCATCTCATGATGCATCAAGACATGGCTCAAACCTTTTGAAGAAAATACTACCAGATCGTAAATTTCCTTTTCCCAAGTCCCTTTATGCAGTAGAAGATGCTCTACGATTTTTCTTGTTTGATAAGAAAAATGCACAGATTCTAGATTTTTTTGGTGGTTCGGGAACAACGTGCCATGCAGTAATGAGATTAAACAAACAGGATGGTGGGCGTCGACACAGTATTATTGTGACAAATAATGAAGTGGCTGCTGATGAGCAACTTAATCTACTTAAAAGGGGATTAAGGCCTGGTGACGATAGTTGGGAAAAATTTGGCATATGCAACTACATAACCAAACCTAGGATAGAATGTGTTATTACGGGATACTCTACACTCGGTGACCCAATAAACGGCGACTATAAGTATTCAGATGAGTTTCCTATAAGTGATGGATTTAGTGAAAATGCTGAGTTTTTTGATATTACGTATGAATCTCCTCTATTGGTAACCCATAACCTTGCTTTTGAGCGTATTGCCCCATTACTTTGGTTAAGGGCTGGCGCCGTAGGAAAAAGGATTGAAGTTCTTCCCCAACAAGGGTGGGAAATTACTGAAACGTATGGAATATTGTTTGATTTAGATAAAAGTCAGCTATTTTGTTCACAAGCAAATTTACGTAAAACAATGAAAATTGCTTACATAGTTACCAATGATGATCGCCGCTTTCAGTCTGTAGCGAGAAATCTTCCCAAAAATGTGGAACCTGTTCGCTTGTATGAAGCTTATCTAAACAATTTTCAGTTCACTAACGGAGAGTAAGTCGTGAAATTTACGTTAAAAGATTACCAACGTGAGGCAGTACATGACTCGCTCAACCGATTGGATAAAGCAAAGAAACGCTGGCATGAGGATGGCGATGTTCATGCGTTCTCGTTAACGGCCACCACTGGTGCAGGTAAAACAGTTATGGCTGCAGCTGCATTCGAGGCATTGTTCTATGGGGATGATGAATTTGACTTTGAAGCTGACCCCGGTGCGGTTGTTATATGGTTTAGTGATGATCCATCTTTGAATGAGCAAACACGCTTTCGTTTAATGGAGGCGGCTGACAAACTAAACCACACGGACCTTGTTGTGGTAGAGAACTCTTTCAGTTTGGAGAAATTTGAATCTGGAAAAGTGTACTTTCTGAACACTCAGAAGTTGAGTAAAAATAGTCTTCTAGTTCGAGGGTTCGATCCCGATGCTCAAAATTCTGCGCAAAACGAGTTATTTCCTGAGATTCGTCCAGATCTGCGTTCACACACTATCTGGGAAGTGATTCGCAATACAATTGAAGACCCCAATTTAACCTTGTATCTCGTTCTTGATGAGGCGCATCGTGGTATGGGCTCTAAGAGCAAAGCTGCTCAGAATGATAAGTCAACTATTGTTAAAAGACTAATTAACGGTTCCGGCTCTGTGCCTGCAATTCCTGTTGTTTGGGGTATTTCCGCGACAGTAGAGCGCTTTAATCAAGCTATGAGTGTAGCTGAAGGTCGAAGTACACTACCTAACGTTGTTGTTGACCCTTCGAGAGTACAAGAGTCGGGATTGTTAAAGGATACGATTATCCTCGATATTCCTGATGAAGCAGGTCAATTCGATACAGTTCTGGTGAGAAGAGCGACAGATAAGATTGTTGAATCAAGCCAAGCTTGGGCAGAGTATACAGCTGCTGAAGGACTTCAGCCAATGCTACCCTTGATGATACTTCAAGTACCAAACAAGCCTAACCCAGATGATATCAGTCGTGCATTAGATACTATTTTTGAACGTTGGCCTGATCTTAAAAATACAAATATTGCTCATGTATTTGGTGAAAGAACCACGATGAACTTTGGCCGTCATACAGTGTATTACACGCAACCAGAAAGAGTTCAGGATGATACAGAAATACGAGTACTGATTGCAAAAGATGCAATCAGTACCGGGTGGGATTGCCCTCGAGCTGAGGTGATGGTCTCGTTTAGACCTGCGAAGGATCAAACCCACATTACGCAGTTACTAGGGAGAATGGTTCGAACACCGTTAGCTCGTAGAATTCCTGGTAACGACAGGCTAAATGCTGTGGATTGTTTGCTGCCATTTTTCGACAAGAAGTCTGTTGAAGCGGTAGCAGAGTCGTTAATGCATGGGAGCTTTAGCGAAGGTGAAGCGCCTATACAAGGGCGTCGTGTGCTTATAAATCCTGTTAAGCTGGAGCCTAATACTAAAGTTAGCAACGATATATGGGAAATTTTTTCAAATATCCCCTCCCAGATATTACCGCAGAAAGTTGCTAAGCCTATCAAGCGTTTGACGGCTTTGGCACATGAGTTATCGCAGGATCAATTGTTGGAAAACGCAGGAAAGAGAGCTCATGAAGAGATGCACAAAGTGCTAAATGCTGCGTGCGCACGTTATTCAACACAGGTTGCGGAAGCAAGAAAAGATGTACTGACAGTAGATGGAAAAAGCTTGAGAGCCGATTTAGGTGGAAAGAGTATGTCTTTTGATGACTTCGTTGAAGAGGCCGATTACGCAGTAATTGAAGATGCGTACAAACGTGCAGCTCGAGCGTTTAGTCCTGATTTAGCCAGAACATATGCTGAGCACCTCGCGGATAACAATCCAGTTGCTGATTCAAGAGAAGAGGCTTTAATGGATGCTCATGTTGACATTGCAGCTCTTGGATTGGTTAAGGAGGTTTCTGAATACTTAAACTCAGAAGCTGAAAAATTGGCCAATCAATGGTTCAAAGAGCATCGAGTTTCAATAAAGAACCTCACGGACGTGCGCCAAGATGTTTATCGCCAAATTCGAGAGATGAGCAAAGAGCCACAGGACGTCGATCTATCTCTTCCTAAAACATGGATGGAACCAACAACGGAAAGGCTTGCTGACGGTTCGGAAGTGCTTTTGCCAACTTTTGACTCTCATTTAATGTCGAAGGACGATGGTCTTTTCCCTGCTATATTAAATGATTGGGAAATTAAGGTAATAGAACATGAGACTAATAGAGATGGATTTGAAGCATGGTACAGAAATCCATCTCGAGGCAGCCAAGATAGTTTAGGCATAGCATATCTCGATAATGGTGAATATAAATTATTGCGACCGGACTTTATCTTCTTCGCGAGAAAGCCTGACGGAACGATTGCAGTTGATATCGTCGATCCACATAGCTTGCATTTAAGCGATGCCTTGCCTAAGTTGAAGGGACTTGCAGAATATGCAGAGAAACATGCAGGGAAATATCGTCGAATAGAGTCTGTTGCGGCCTTTAATGGGAAGTTAAAGGTGTTAGATCTCATGGAGCCAACGGTGAGAAAACAAGTTTTAGATTCAGATAATGCTAAATTGCTTTTCGAAAGTGAGTTGGCTTTTGACTACATGAACTAATTTCCGGTATGGATTGTTAAATGGCCAATCGGTGTCCCCTAAGATGGGTTATTAATTGGCCATTTAAGATAGTTTAAACGGAACGCAAAGGTGGAGGGGGTAACATTAGACTGTAACGCTCCTTCAAAAGCTGTCGGCTTAAACCACTATTAGCGATAAGGTTTTCAAGAGTGTGAATATCTAGTAACTCTATAGCTCTTTGAAGCATCATAGGGTGCTCTATATTCATCAGTTCATCTCCCCTTTCAACCTTTGCAAAGCCATTTCTTGAGAGGTAGATATAACCTGATTTAGCTTTGTCACTAGTTATCAGTCCGAGAGCTTTTGCTCTATATAGAATTGCCTTAAGGCTGACGCCCCATCGAACTTTCATTTCAACAAGCGCATCCCAATTAAAGTATGAGCCTCTTACTCTTGGAAACTCTGCAACGAAAGAGCTTCTTGGCATTAAAAATGCGCTAGCAAAGTTATTGGCTTGTTGTTCAGTGGTTCGACAACCTGTCTCAATACCTTGGTGCATAATTAGATGGCCTAACTCGTGTGCAAAATCAAAGCGGAGTCTACCTGGACTCTGTTTCGTTGTATTTCTTACAATTAATGGACGAGACGTATATATAGAGAATGCGTCAATGCGTTCATCAGCATCAGCAAGATTGACAACAATACAACCTAGTTTCTCTAGCAATTTTATCATGTTAGATATCGGGCCTAAGCCAAGACCGAACTCTTTTCTTGCGCGTTCAGCGAGAAGCTCAATATCTTTCACCGACCTGAACTCATGATCTTCTGCTGAAAAGATGCTTACTTCCGGAAAGCCTACTTCATCTTCTATGGCAGAAACAAAATGACTATCAAGCATTTCTACTTGAGCCATTATTGTTTTTTTGAGTGTCTGAGTTGACGATCTCAAGCTTCTAAAATGGCATTGTTCAGCTTCAATGGTCTTTGCTCTCGGCCTAAAGAAGAAGCTTGTATTGACCGAAAGAAGACTACTAAGAAGTTCTATTTGTGCATCCGATGGAGAAGCATTGTTTTCTAGCCTAGACGCATATTGTCTTGTTACCTGTAAAGCTTCTCCTACATCTGCTAGCGATAGACCAGCAGCTACTCGCGCCAATTTTAGTTGCTCGCCGTTAAAACGATTAACAGCTTGATAAATCATTTCTTTTACTCATCAGAGACCTTTTTTTGTACTTTCTTTTTTCGAACCAATAATGGCTCATCAATTTCAACCGATTCGGGTTTGTCTATAACAACTGGACCAGTTACAACTGTGTCGTATTCCCAACTGCATATAACGTTGCCATTGCCGTTGAAACCCAACAAAGAAATAGATGGGGAATAATCAACACCATTAGATATAGGATTTAAGTAAAATCGCCAAATCAATGGGGTATCAACATAGTCTTCCTCTAATTCAAGAGATATTTGATGCTTTTCAACAGCATTGCGTTTAAGGCGATGTTGCTTGCGAGGTGAGTGAGGGTCATCCACAACAAATTGAACAAGAGTGTTTCCAACTCTAGCAGTGTAATCCATTGTTTGGTTGGCAAGTGTGAGCCATGGATAAGCACTGTCCGAGTGCATACGGATTAGCATTCCCTGTGGTAAACCATAATTTGCAGTGCCTTTAAACCAGGCCGTCGCATTGGGACTTTCTGAGTAATGATGGGCTTCATCGAGCACATCTAGTAGGTTTTCACTCAATACGTGCAAGCGTTCTTCCGTTAGGTCTGGAGCATAAAATTCAGGTTTTTTGGTCATTCGTTCTATCCGTATGCTGGGTTAAATTATGCAAAAGTTGTGAAATGTAAACTCATTCTATGCCTTTTTTTGTTTTTGTCAACCAGGGTGGTTACCAAAAAGCAACCACTAGGTAGCTTTTGGATTTCTTGTTGTGCTTACGAGTTGATAACCTGCATTGAGAAGTCGTTTTTAGGTGATTTTCAGAATTAAACAGTACTAGGTATAGGTATGGGACTTTCACATGTGAAAGTCAGAAGCGCTATCGAAAACATGCAGGCAAAGCCCCACATAAGTTTGGATAATACCAGTTAATGTTCCGTCCACTTCAGCTTTGATTTCCAAGGTCCCACATAGATATAGAAACAAAATCTAGCAGCCCCAGAGTGCTACTACTATTTTGGGTGAAAGTAATCACCTAGGCCCCACATTAGATAGTTAATTGGAAAGTGATTGGCTAGGTCCCGGTGAGGATATGCTATCGACGCGCTGCATTATTATTGGGGCAATGAAAGCAAAAAACGCTCAAACTGTCCTGATTGGGCATTTTCGCAGTGCAATCAAATTAGTAAGCCTCGCTAGACTGTAACCCGTAGCAGTCGCAAAAAAGGAGGCTTATTATGCAAGATTACTCAAAGTTAGATCAGATGGCGTCTAATTGGCACCAGTTAGCCCACTATCGTGAGAAGTTTAATGAATCAGAGTACTTTGAAAAAGCTCTGGCCCAATCGGAATTACTCCTCGAAGAAATAACTAAAATCACACATCAGGAGCCCTTTCGGCTCGAATTCATGGCTAGTTGCTTCGCCAATAACTTTTGGCGTTTCAATCGACATCATCGCTCACCTGAAACTCCAGAATTGCCAGGTAGATTTGGTTGTCGCGTGAGAGTCAAAGACAATAAGTTTGAAGCTTCATGGTACATCAATGTTTTCCTCGATGAAGAAGACATGAAGCGCAGAAAAAACAAACACCAAAGAGTTAGGTCAGTACATATTCCGAAGGGGCCTAGTAGTCGCTATCGCCCAAGCAGTTTTTCTAAAGCTCAAGATTGGGAAAAGGTGAAAATCAATTATGCAGAGGATGCTTTCCAGCTTCTCCGAGAAATCCGACATGAGATGGATAACATCAGAAAAAAAGTTGAAATGTGTCAGCGTCGTTTTATCAAGCTGCGAGATCATTTTGAGTTGATGGAGGAACCTAAATGAGTTTAGAAGACCCATTAGTCGGTATTTTTGATAAAGATATTCAAGTTGATTTAAATAGTCTAACGATCAATATCTATGATTCTGGATTGTTATCTGCGTACATTTCAAAGATGAAAGATGAGTTAATCGCACAGCGACGTGATTTAAAACGCTCAGCTTTCGCTCTGGAAGAGTCATTCAACAAGTACAGGGAGAAATTAAAGAAAGAGCACTCCGGACAGGAACCGTTTCGGTTTGTCTTTACTGTGTATATCGAGGATAACCTACCTAACTTTCAATGGTTTAAAGTTATAGTTTTTAATAGGGACAAACCAGCAAAGCTAGAAATGTTGACAGGGAACATTTTGAAGCAAAAAAGGATGAGTAACGTCGCTGATTGGGAACGACAAATGTATTACCACTTATGTCTGCAAATAGAAGAAATGAAAGTGCGTGCGGACTTTATTTCAGACTTTGAGAAGAAGTTATTACAGCTTTTACCCCCTATTGATAAGCTTGAAATGTTCATTCAGAACAAAGTCAATTAAATCATGGTGTTGTTTGACGTTTAAAGAAGCCTTGCCTAAATTAGTGGCGAGGCTTTTATTTTTATTGAGAATGGGGTTGCATTTTAAAATTCGATGATACGCTGGTATTAAAAAGGAGGATATGCCAGTGATGAAATTAAAAGTTCAGTCAGTATCTGCCAATAAAAGAAAAGTCAGCGTTGCATGGTTCGTCGGATTGTCAAAGCATGGGATAGTTGATGTTGAAATTGGACGAGTTGAGAACCGTGTGGCTATTGCAGAGTTAACAGCAGCACGTTCTTTGCTCTGGGACTGTCAGGTCTTCGGATATCGCCCTAGTAGCGGTAAAGGTCTTGAGATAGGGTTTCCACATACGACCTTTCAGTCTTTGGAGCAGTGCTCAAGTGATGAGTTGCTGCGAGCGAGTCAGTATTTAAAGACGTGGCTGGACGGTGCTCAACTCAAACCAGATGAAATTGTCGGTGTTGCTGCTTCTACTGAAAAGATACCTGTGATCCAGCCATATCGTTCACCTCAGCCCGTGTTTGATTCACCAGTTTTGGGACCAGTGGCAATCAGTCGCCATGCCATACAGCGTTATCAGGAGCGCTTTCAACATGGGTATACGAAGTCTCCTTGGTTAAGCCTGCAACGACAGCTTTGTAACCCCGAATTGCGCCAAGCGAGACTCTCAGAACGTACACGATTTCAGAAACTGCTGAAGTACGGAGACGATGGCAGCCAAGTCTGGCACCACCCGACGGGAGATCTATATTTCTTGCTAGTGCCACAGGAGACTCACTCGCTGGTCGTGACAGTTTTTTCCCATTTGAGTCACTCTATGACTAAGGAGGCGGCATGATTCTGAAGATGAACGCCGTTTCTGCTGACGTGTCTTCAAAGCACCCTGGCAGTGCTGGTATTGAACCTCATGCTTTCACCGAAAAAGAGGTGGAGACAACGATGCGTGTTGATTGGCTTTGGCCGCTCAAAGTGATAGTAAAATTGGTTCTTTTTGTGACGCTGTTGTTTGCCTTGCCCAGCCCAATTTCATTTTTGATTATCCTGTTTACCGCAACTTATTACGTGAACAAGCTACATCGACGTTATGGCAGATCAAGAAGGGGGCGAAGGTTCGCTGGACATGGACAAATGTCGATGCGAGATGGTTCGTTATCTGGCTTATCAAGTTCAGGAGTATACCGAGCTGGATTGGTCAGTGCAGCGAGTGCAGAATTGATGCCTGATATCGCAGATTCCAGTTCTGATTCGAGCCCATCATTTTGGTGTGGTTATACCAATCCAGCAAGCGGTCTTCCCATGGTGGAAAACTCCTGCATTGATATCGGCGGTAATGTGTTTGGGGATGACAGTATGACTAGCATTGATACCAGTTTTGACTGTGGTGGTATTAGCTGCGACCTATTTGATTCAACGATTTAAGGAGGTTGTATGGATTTGCTTTGGTATTGGTTCGCAGGTCTGCTTTTGACAGTTGGTGCTGTTGGATGTGTCTACTGGTATGCCGCATATCAGGCAAAGCGGGGTGGGAGTAACAAGGATGGATAGTTTTCCCTATTTCCCACGTATCCCAATTTCCCAGTGAATTTAGGATTTACTTGAGGTGTGTGGCTGGTTACTAGCTAATTTTTGAATTAGTGTGCTTTTTTCTTCTTCTGAGAGATTTTCTATAAGGCATAGAAGTTCAGCTGTCTTTTGCGAATCACAGAAAAAGAACGCAATGGGTACGTTTAGTTCTTCTGCCATTTGTCTTAACGTGTTGATATCAGGCGTATGGCGGCCTTTCTCATAATGGTTCATGCGTCCACTCGCCACACTTGGGTCCATACCAATACGAATACCGAGCGTTTTTTGGCTGATGCCTGCTCGCGTTCTTGCCTCTTTAAGGCGTATTGGTAGGGGGCTTGGGTTTGGCAAATCACATTCATCGACAATCTCTAGATGCTTAGATCTTCTAAGTTTTTTATGATTCTGTATACTTAGGATATCTAAGCTTTGTGGTTGATGGAATAGTCATGGAGAGCAAAAATGCCTAGTAAGTTTGCACTTAAAAGAAAAATGAGAAGTGGTGTACCGTTGAAAGTCCTCAGTGTATGTTTATCGGTAGGTTTATCTGCCCAAGCATATGCTGTGCCTAGTTATGAGCTCACATATGGTGACTGGAAGCAGATGTGTGGTCAGCCTAACCAAGCGTGCAACTTTTTCCTAAAAGGTTTTTTGCAATCAGCTTCTTTTTGGAGTCAGTGGGTTGAAGATGCGGCGTTACTTCGCCCTGATCTTAAAAGAGCAAATGATGTCGTGCGTTGGGTCAGTATGCCTCAAGATAATGGTCAGCTTTGCTTACCAAGAAACATTCAGTTTGAATCAGTAAGATCTCATGTCGATCGATCCCTTGAGCTGCTGTATCGAGAACAGCCTGATTTTACTCCAGAGCCCAGTACATTGCTTACAGGGCCTGGTTTAAGGGTAAATTTGTATGATGCATTTAAGAATGCGTACCCTTGTCGATCACAGTAAGTGGCATATACGATCTGCAACTTTCTGGTGTGCTTCTCGTCGCTCCTCCAGAAAATCGTGGCGGTTGTAGATGCCTTCAACCCCTTTGAGTTTGTGATTTAGACACCTTTCAGCCACTTGACCATCAATGCCCTCGGCTGAAGCCAGTGTTCTGAAGGTACGACGCAGGTCATGGACAACAAAGTAATCAACCCCTTCCATTTTATTTTTGGTTGGCCTCTCTTTGTCACGACCAAACAAATATTTAATAGCGGTGGTTATTGTATCTGAGCCCATGTATGGATTTTTGCTCCTCCTTCTACTCGGAAATACATAATCGGAATCAAGAGCTCTGATTTTGAGTTCTTGCAGCCATTCCACAGCTTGGCGAGGAAGTGGGATAGTTAATGGTATGCCATTTTTGGTTCTCTCTTTGGGGAGCTCCCAGATCCCATTATCTAAATCAAACTCATCCCAAGGCGCTTGGCAGAGCTCGCTATTTCTGACGCCTAGCACTAGATATAAGCAGCAAGCTAGATAGTTTTCTCGTGTAAAGCTTACATTGTTCTCTCTGAACACTCGAAACACAGTTGCTATCTCGTCTTCGGTCAAAACACGCTCTCGACTTTTTTCAACACCTCCTGCGTCGTTGACACGAAAAGCTGCTGCCGGGTTGAACTGTGTGAGATCGAGTTTGTTTGCATGTCGAAAAAGCTGTTTCATGTACATCAAGGTGTCATTTGCGATGCTTTTGCGGCCACTATCTACGACGCGCTTGATTACTTCTCTTACATCAAGAGCAGTGACTTGATCGATTCTTATTTTGCCCATCACTGGGTGGATTTCTTTGGTGTAGATACGCTTGGGGATGTTGGCGTGTTGCAGTCTTACTTGAAGATCGTTTTTATACCAATCATCGAACAGTTGCTCGACGGTTTCTATACCTGACCATTGACGGCGTTGACGTTCGGCCAGTGGATTTATGCCTTGTTTAATGAGCTTTCGCTGCTGGAAGGCGGCATCACGTGCGTCAGCCAGGGATAGTTCTGGATAGGATCCAAGTGTCATTTCTGGGCGGCTGCCGTTGATTGAAAATCGCAAGATCCAAAAAGGTTCTCCAGAGGCGGGTACAACGAAGTAGAGGCCATTACCATCTGCGGTTTTGCGTGGTTCATCTTTGGCCAAAGCGGCGACTTTGCGTGCATTGAGCTTGCCCATATAGTTCTCCTTAGGTATGGAAAGTTACTCACCATTTAAGGGCATACTAGATCAATCCTACTCACCACTAAACTCACCAGTTGGTTGAAAACAGAGGCAAAGACCTGAAATCTTCTGAAAACAAAAAAGCCCCTATTTACAGGGGCTTGGTAAGATTAAGTAAGCTCAAAGAGACTCAAAAAACCTTATTCGATATTTTGGATCTGCTCGCGCATTTGTTCGATAAGCACTTTAAGCTCGACGCCGGAGGCGGTGATCTCGGTGCTGATCGATTTGGAGGCGAGGGTGTTGGCTTCGCGGTTGAACTCTTGCATCATAAAGTCCAAGCGTCGGCCGCAGGCGCCGCCTTTTTTGAGGATTTTGCGCGCCTCTGAAACGTGTGAGTCCAAGCGATCAAGCTCTTCCGCAACGTCTACTTTTTGCGCCAGCATCACCATTTCTTGCTCGATGCGAGTTGGATCGAGCTCCACTTTGGCTTCTTCCAAACGTGTGGTTAAGCGTTCACGCTGCCATTCAATCACGGTAGGCATCTTTTCGCGCACTTTGATGACCTCAGCGCTAATCGCATCTAATCGCTGCTCAATCAGCACTTTCATGTTGTCACCTTCGCTCGCACGCGCGGCGATAAAGGCGTCGAGTGCCTCATCCAGACCGGTCATTAGGGCACGATGCAGCTCGTCGGTATCTTGCTCTGGGGCTTCCATCACCCCCGGCCCACGACGGGCTCAAGGCTGCGCAGTTGCTCGGGCATGCGAATATAGGTTTCGAGATAGCGCTGGTTGACGGAACGAATTTCCCAAACGGCGTTGCCCCAATCGCCCTTGATTTCGTGTCGCGCGTAGGCGGTCATGCTGTGGATCATTGGTACCTGCTTGTGTGTGCAAAGAGTGAATGGCTTGATTATACGCATCCACCTGCAATGCGTCAGCTGTGTTGGCAAGATGTGCCGACAGGGATCGCAAGCGTGGCAAGAAACACGTATAATCGCGGGCAAATTTCATCTGCCTAAAAGGTTACTTGCATGCGTCCAAGTGGAAGAGCGCTCGACCAAATTCGTCCCGTTAGCTTTACCCGCGGTTTTACTGCCCACGCAGAAGGCTCTGTGCTGGTTTGCTTTGGCGAAACAAAAGTCATTTGTAACGCCACTGTCGAAGAGGGTGTGCCACGCTTTTTAAAAGGCAAGGGCCAAGGCTGGGTGACGGCAGAATATGGTATGTTGCCACGTGCCACGCATACGCGAAATCGTCGAGAAGCGTCGACTGGTAAACAAGGCGGCCGCACGATGGAAATTCAGCGTCTGATTGCGCGCAGCCTGCGTGCCGCGGTTGATTTAACCGCGTTGGGTGAGTACACCATCACGGTTGATTGTGATGTGATTCAGGCCGACGGCGGCACGCGTACTGCATCTATTTCGGGGGCGAGCGTTGCACTGGCTGACGCACTGAATGCCATGGTGCGTGATGGCAAACTTGCCGCGAACCCCATGAAAGGTCACGTTGCAGCGGTGTCGGTGGGTATTTATCAGCAAACGCCAATTTGCGATCTGGAATATGTCGAAGACTCCGCGGCAGACACAGACATGAATGTGGTGATGCTCGAAGATGGCCGTATGATTGAGGTACAAGGTACCGCTGAGGCAGAGCCATTTACCCCCGATGAGCTCAATGCCATGTTGGTACTGGCCAAGAAGGGCATTGATGACATTGTCGTTGCCCAAAAATCGGCGTTAGCCGACGCATAACAGATTGAGTAGCTCCCACATTGGGGGCTATTTTTTTGCCCTGAGAACAGGATGGAGCCCGTGACATAACCGTCACAACCGTTTTAATAGTGAGAGGATGGAATGAAAGCCTACCAGCGCCAGTTTATTGAGTTTGCCCTTGAAAAGCAGGTTTTAAAGTTTGGTGAATTTACCCTGAAATCCGGCCGTAAGAGCCCGTATTTCTTTAATGCAGGTTTGTTTAATACCGGACGTGATTTAGCAAAATTGGGTCGTTTTTATGCCGCTGCATTAATGGATGCCGGGATTGATTACGATGTGCTATTTGGCCCTGCGTACAAGGGGATCCCGATTGCGACCACCACCGCGGTTGCGCTTGCCGATCATCATGATGTGGACACGCCTTACTGTTTTAACCGCAAAGAGGCAAAAGATCATGGCGAGGGCGGCCAGTTAGTGGGGAGTGCGCTCGCAGGTCGCGTGATGTTGGTGGATGATGTGATCACGGCAGGTACTGCTATTCGTGAATCTATGGCACTGATCCAAGCGCAAGGTGCGCAACTGGCCGGTGTTTTGGTGGCGATTGACCGCCAAGAGCGGGGCCAGGGAGAAATGTCTGCGATTCAAGAAGTGGAACGTGACTTTGCCTGCCGCGTTGTCTCTATCATTAGTTTGAGTGACTTAGTGACCTATCTGGAGCAAAGCGATGCTGACCCGGCGCAGCTGGCGGCGGTCAAAGCTTATCAAGCAGAGTATGGTATTTAACCTTTACTGGGCGCGCCACGGCGCGCCTGATTGCTTACATGGCTTATTGCAGCTGACTGGTGAGCAATTGCCAGTACTGTTCAAAGTTGGCGGTAGGCAGTTGTTTGAAAGAGGAGCGTACATAACGGCACAAACTGCCTTCAACTTGGCCAATTAGCTGGCTAGCGAGCACCGCTTCATCGAGCGGAAAGCCTTTCCCTTCTCGCAAACGTCTTTCCCGCAGTACTTGCTTGAGTTGCGCTTCAACGCGCTCAAACAATTGGTTGATGCGACCTTGTAAGCGGTCTTGCTCGAACATCAACGCATGGCCTGTCATGATACGCGTCAGCCCTGGGTTGCGCTCACCAAATCCAAGCAGCAACTGCAGAATGAGCTTAAGACGCACTAAGGTGTCTTTCTCTTCATCAATAATCAGGTTGATGCGGGACAGTAATGAGTCCTCAATAAACTCAATTAAGCCCTCAAACATGCGTGCTTTGCTGGGAAAGTGACGATAGAGTGCGGCCTCGGAGACGCCAACTTGGGCGGCCAATTTGGCGGTCGTGATGCGCTGGCTGCCTTGCGTGGATTCCAGCATTTGCGCGAGCGCTTGGAGGATCTCTTCGCGGCGATTATTTTTTTTCGGGGCTGCCATTCATGCGATTCCTTTGTCTTTTATTCTCACGTTGGCGGGCGGTAAAGGAAGCATCAGGACGAGGTGCCACCAAGCGTGTTAGTCATGCCCTTTATCTTAGCGGTGAGGTGCCTGTATTAAAAGCAAAAAGCGTGGCCTTGGCGCACGCTTTTACACTTGATGTAACGGCGTTTTTTTGCGTTACGCGCTGGTATCCGCCTTGTAATAACGGGTGGCGATGTGCGTCATTACAGCGCGCGCCAAGTGTGCTTTCTCTGTTAACGGTAGTGCGAGATCACCGTTCGGCCAGAAAAGGTGTAAGGCGTTGTGATCGCTATTAAACCCTTGGTCTGAAAGCGAGACATCGTTAGCACAAATCATGTCGAGCCCTTTACGTGCCAGTTTGTCGCGTGCATAGGTTTCGATATCCTGTGTTTCTGCCGCAAAACCAACGGTAAAAGGTCGTGTATCCGACAGCGCAGCTACCGAGGCGATAATGTCAGGGTTTTTCACCATGGTGACTGTCATGGCATCTTTATCGGCTTGTTTTTTCAGCTTTTGCTCGGCAACGGTTTGGGGACGATAATCCGCCACGGCTGCACAGCCGATAAAAATGTCTTGTGAGGCAATGCTGGCATGGACGGCTTCATACATTTGTTGTGCACTGGTCACATCAACACGGTGCACGCCGGTGGGCGTTGGCAGTGCGACTGGCCCACTGACTAGGGTGACCGTGGCACCCAGTGCGCGGGCGGCTTCTGCGAGCGCATAGCCCATTTTTCCCGAACTATGGTTGGAAAGATAGCGCACCGGGTCGAGTGCTTCTCGGGTTGGCCCGGCGGTGATCATGATGTGCTTGCCAGCCAGAGGTGTGGGACCGGCCCAGTGCTCACATTCTGCCACTAACGCCATCGGCTCTAGCATGCGCCCCGGGCCGACATCGCCACAGGCTTGTGCGCCACTGTCGGGCCCCCAAATCAGGCAACCGCGCGCGCCCAAGGCGGCGATATTGGCTTGCGTGACAGCTGCACGGTACATCTGTTGATTCATTGCGGGTGCAATCGCAATCGGCGCATCGGTGGCGAGACACACCGTGGTGAGCAGGTCATTGCCCATGCCGGCATGGACGCGTGCAATTAAGTCAGCGGTCGCGGGGGCGAGCAAGACTAAATCTGCCCACTTGGCTAATTCAATGTGGCCCATCGACGCTTCAGCAGCGGGGTCAAGTAAGCTATCTGATACCGGGTGACCGGAAACGGCTTGCATGGTCAGCGGGGTGATGAATTCTTTTGCTGCGCGAGTCATCACCACCTTGACCGTCGCCCCACGTTCAATAAGACGTCGAGTGAGGTCGGCACATTTATACGCGGCAATGCCGCCGCCCATACCGAGCAGTATACGTTTTCCTGCCAGCGTCTGGGCTGGCTGTTGTGAAGAACTGGCCATAATGCGTGATATCGTTGTCAGTGAATGGCGCAACCATACCATAATCCTTAGCGTAAAAAGCTTGTTCAAGCGCATGAATCCTCGCACGGTGTGAGCCAGGTTGGCTGTGATATGGGCTGATGTCTGCTGAAAAGCACACGCAACGGGGAATAAAAATAGGCGACTGTAACGCAACCTTGCCATGATGCGCTTGTATCAAGGCGGCGTCCTCTCCCTACTATCGGCTTTGTCGTAGCCGACGACTGGCTCAGCAAAGGGAGAACGATCATGAGCTTAAAAACCATGCCGCAAGATTGCCGCCCACGAGAGCGTTTGCTGAGTAGAGGGGCACAGAGCTTGTCTGATGCCGAGTTACTGGCGATTTTTTTGCGAACTGGGGTGACGGGGATGAGTGCGGTCGAGCTGGCCGACTACCTATTAAATGACTTTGGCTCGTTGCGTGCGCTGATGGGTGCTGACCAAGCTGCGTTTTGTCAGCATAAAGGGCTAGGAAGCGCGAAATATGCCCAGCTTCAGGCGGTATTGGAGCTTAGCCGCCGTTATTTAAAAGAAACGTTAAGTAAAACCGATGCTCTGACTAGCCCTGATCATACCCGCCGTTATTTGTCGACGTTGCTTCGAGACCGGCCCCGCGAAGCGTTTTATGTGTTATTTCTCGACAATCAACACCGTGTCATTGCCGATGAGCAACTTTTTGAGGGCACTCACAATGCGGCGAGTGTATATCCGCGTGAAATTGTGCGCCGTGCACTCGAATTACATGCGTCGGCGCTCATATTGGCCCACAATCACCCTTCGGGTGTGGCAGAGCCGAGTCAGGCCGACCGCCAAATCACCGAAAGAATTGTTCAAGCGTTGGGATTAGTCGACATTCGTGTGCTTGATCATCTGGTGGTTGGGGACGGAGAAGTGGTATCCTTCGCCGAACGAGGTTGGTTGTTATCCCTTTGAGGATCGCCTTTGGCGAAAAAAACGATCAAAAAGAGCGCAAAAGGATCTGCTCGGGACTTGAGCAATGTGAATTCAGTTAGTATAATGCGCCACCTTTGATAGCCTTGACCTTGAGCCTGACCTTGAATTTGCAGGACTGGCGGACAAGGTTGATATCGAGCTGAAACGATTTTGGAGAGACTTTCATGTCACGAGTATGCCAAGTAACTGGCAAGCGTCCTGTAGTTGGTAACAACCGCTCTCACGCTAATAACGCCACCAAGCGTCGTTTTCTGCCGAACCTGCAAACTCATCGTTTCTGGGTAGAAAGCGAAAAACGCTTCGTTAAACTGCGTCTATCTACTAAAGGTATGCGCATCATCGACAAAAAAGGTATCGATTCTGTACTAGCAGAAATGCGTGCCCGCGGTGAGAAAGTATAAGAGGACTTAGAGAATGGCTAAAGGCATTCGCGAGAAGATTCGTCTAGTATCCTCTGCTGGTACTGGTCACTTCTACACCACAGATAAGAACAAACGTAACATGCCAAGCAAGTTCGAGATCAAAAAATTTGATCCCGTAGTTCGCAAGCACGTTATGTATAAAGAAGCCAAAATCAAGTAATTGGTTGAAAGTTTCGAGAAAGACCCAGCCTAGGCTGGGTTTTTTTATATCTATTTTCCCTCGCTGGACCATCCGGTCGCTTAGCTATCAACGCCAGCCTCATTTGTGTATATACTGCTGATTAACAAAGTCGGGTATCCAGTGGCGGTGTCTCATGAAGCTAAAACGAAAAACGTGGAACAACATCCTCATTTTTTCCGTGGTGATTTTTTTCGGTTTGATGCTATTACCTGACTACCTGCGCCACCAACGTCACGCTCGAGAGATGCCTGACGGTGTGATTGCCTTGGTGACGTCACGCAGTGAGGTGCTCGCGCTGCGCTTCTCTCACTTAACCTTGACGCGTACACTTGATGGTTGGCAAACCGATAAGCCGTTATTGATTAGCCCCACGGAGCTCGCTCAACGTTGGCTGGGACTGAAAGGGACACAAGTGAATGACGCCACTTTACAATCACTGCGGCCGCAACTGACCGCACCGCGGACGCTTGAGCTACTGCGTAGTCCTGATCAAGAACCTATCCGTATTACCTATTATCAGCAGCCGCAATTTTGGTTAATGCAAAATGAGCAAGGCCAATGGCTGGCGGTGTCTGTTGATAGCCGTTACCTTTTTCCGTTGACTAAGTCGTAAGTAAAAGTCCTTATCATGCCTGAATTACCTGAAGTTGAAGTCAGTCGCATGGGGATCACTCCCTATGTTGAAGGTCAGACCGTCACCCAAATTATTGTTCGCCAACCACAGCTGCGCTGGCTGGTGCCTGATGAATTGCAATTGCTCCAAGGCCAAGTGATTCGCCGGATAACACGTCGTGCCAAATATTTATTGCTCGAGTGCGATCTGGGGACGGCGCTTGTGCATCTTGGAATGTCGGGCAGTTTACGGGTATTACCCGCCAGCTTAGCCCCAGAAAAGCATGACCATGTGGATGTCATCCTCAGCAACAATATGATGATCCGTTATCACGACCCAAGACGATTTGGCGCTTGGCTGTGGCAAGCGCAGGATACAATGCATAAAGTGCTGAGCAAGCTTGGCCCCGAGCCATTAAGTGACGCTTTTAACGCTGATTATTTACTGGCGCGTGCCAAGGGTAAAAAACTGGTGATGAAATCCTTCATTATGGATAACGCGGTGGTCGTTGGCGTGGGGAACATCTATGCCAATGAATCTCTTTTTTGTGCGGGGATCCACCCCAAACGTCCAGCAGGGAGCCTGACGCACTCAGAAGCAGCATGTCTTGTCGATGAGATAAAAACCGTGCTCGCGGCGGCGATTGCTCAAGGGGGCACAACCCTAAAAGACTTTACCAATGCAGATGGCAAAGCAGGCTATTTTGCTCAGGAGCTTCGGGTTTACGGCAAAGCCGGCGAACCTTGTCCGCAATGCGAGACGGTATTAGAGCGTGTGGTGATTGGGCAGCGGGCAACGGTATTCTGCCCGCATTGCCAGCCACTATGATGGCGTGTTGACGTGAAGCTTATTGCAAAGTGCGGTTAAGACATCAGGGTGTACAAACTCACTGGTGTCGCCGCCGTGCAGTGCCACTTCTTTGACCAAGGTTGATGAGATAAATGAGTGCTCTTCCGATGGGGTGAGAAATACGCTTTCAAGTTCAGGCATCAAACGACGATTCATGTTGGCCAGTTGGAACTCGTACTCGAAATCAGAGACAGCACGTAGACCACGTACCAAAATATTGGCTTGGTATTGCTTGGCAAAATTCACCAGTAGCCCAGAAAAACCGACCACAGAGACATTGGGCAAATGACTGGTCACCGCTTGAGTTAAGGCGACGCGTTCGTCCAGATCAAACAGGGGCTTTTTACTGGGGCTTGCGGCAATGCCGACGATGACCTCATCGAACATGCTTGCAGCGCGTTCAACCAAATCAAGATGGCCATTGGTGATGGGGTCAAACGTGCCCGGGTAAATCACACGGGTCAGTTGTTTCTTGGTCACAGGGTTGTCCTTTTGATGTGTTATCTGGGCAGAGGTTATCAAATCATGCGTCGAGACGCATTGTTCTTCATTGTGGCGCGTCTGTGAATCTGAAAATAGGCGCGTTACACTGATAGGCGCTGCAGCGACCGCAAGATAGGAAAAACAGTGAGTATAGAAGTAGAACAGAGCGACAACGAATGTATTTGGTTTGACCCTGAGTTAGTGGAAGGGGACCCACGCCACTATTTCGATATTCACTATTGGCATCAGCAAGCCGCGGTGACGGGTTCAGCAAAAGGACGCGGCACGACGTTTTTTGTGCGTGGCCCTAAGATGGAGATGGCATTGCGCCATTATTACCGGGGCGGTTTGTTCGGTAAGCTGGTAAAAGATCAATACTGGTTCACCGGTTGGGAGACAACCCGTTGCGGGGCGGAGCTGACGTTACTCGCCTACTTGCGGGCGAAAAAGTTGCCAGTGCCTCGACCGGTTGCGGCGCGCGCGGTCAAATCTGGGCGCACGTATCGGGCAGATATTCTGGTTGAAAAAGTGCCAGGTGCGCGTGATCTTGTAGCTATCCTCTGTGAACATGCACTATTGGCTCATGACTACCGAGCTATCGGACGACTCGTGCGACGGCTTCACGATGCCGGAGTTTGTCACACTGACCTCAATATTCACAACATTCTTCGCGATAAGAAAGGCAAGTTGTGGTTAATTGATTTCGACAAATGTCAGCAGCGTGACGGTGAGCAGTGGAAAGAAGACAACTTAGCGCGTTTGCATCGCTCGTTTAAAAAAGAGAAGGAAAAGCGTCAAATCCACTGGCAGCCCGAAGATTGGGCCGCCGTGCTAAAAGGCTATAACAAGATTCGCAAATAGGGGTTAGCGATTTAACCAAGGCGCCAGTGCTTGCAAGGTACGTTCGACTGCCCCTCGGTTTTGCTCAACAACCTGCAATCCCGCTTGTCCTGCTTGCGCGCCCAGGGGTGGGGACGAGAAAAAGGCACCGATCTTCGCGGCAATATCTCGGCTGTCATTACACACTTGCAAGGCGCCTGCTTCAATCAAGGTGTCACCAATCACTTGGAAATTGTAGTAGCTGGGTCCCGTTAATTGCGGCTTTGCGAGCGCGGCAGGCTCGAGCAAGTTATGCCCACCGACTTTAGGGCCGAGAAAGCTACCCGCCATGACAACCACGTTCGCAGCAGCCAGATATGTCATCATTTCTCCCATGGTATCCCCTAAATAGACTTGCGAGGAAAGGGCGATTGGCGCGTCACTTGTACGGCGCTGGACGCTGAGTCCGTGGGTGTGGATCTGCGCCTCTACGCCATCAAACCGCTCCGGATGACGGGGAACCAAGATTAACAAGGCATCGGGATAATCACGGAGCAAAGCGGCATGGGCGTCGAGCATGATGGCATCTTCTCCCTCATGCGTACTGGCGGCAACCCAGCATGGACGAGCACCAATGTCATCAATCAGTGATTGGCCCAGATGAGGATCCGTAGCTTTAATATCAAATTTGACGGAGCCGACCGTCGCGAGCTTATTGTCGGCAACACCCAATTCGGCAAAACGGGCCTTATCGCTGTCGTGCTGACATAAAATCACATCGATATTTTGGCTCATGGTACGAAATAGCGGTGCGATCCGTTTATAGCCGCGGCACGCTTTCTCGGACAAGCGCGCATTGATGACCACGATAGGCACACCGGCTTGATGGACATTAGCGAGAGTGTTTGGCCACAGCTCGGTTTCCATAATCACACACAGGCGGGGATTGACTGCGCGCAAAAACCCACGGACAGCGACGTTAAAATCGACTGGCATATAGCGATGGATAATGCCTTCTATCTTTTCTGCCTGTTCGGCGCCGGTTGGGGTCGTGGTGGTGACGAGCAGAGGAATGGATGGGTAGGCCTGCTGCAACGCGGCAATCACGGGTTTCGCGGCGAGCACTTCGCCCACAGAAACCGCGTGCAGCCAAATCGGCTGCCCCTCAACAGCCGGCGTACGACCAAAGTGCTCACGCCATCGCGCACCGACGGCGGGTTTCCCGGGACGCTTTCGGTACAGGCCCACTAATAACAACGGGGCAATAAGAGTCAGGATAAAGGTGTATAGCCAGCGCACGAATCAGTCCCAAACTTTATACATAATTGTTATACTACTAAACAAATTATGACTTTCCAAACGATTGCAAAATATTATGGATTATAAAAAAGCAACAATCATTATTTCTTTTTACAATAATAAAAAGGCATTAAGTATGATTTTTCAATCACTCAAAGAAGAATCAAACTATAATTTTGATGTGATTGTTGCCGATGATGGATCATCCGATGATATCACTTCATGGTTAAAAGACTATATTAAATTGCTTCCTTTTCGCGTGTTTCATGTCTGGCATGAAGATAAAGGGTTTAGAAAAAATCGAATTTTGAATAAATCGATTGCTGCGTCTAAAACTGATTATTTAATCTTTATCGATGGCGATTGTGTTCCTCAATCTGGTTTTGTACAAGATCATTTGTATGCTGCAGAAAAAGGGAAGGTTGTTTGTGGGCGTCGTGTTGAACTGTCTGAAAAGTATACTCAAAAGTTATGTTCTTCGCCAAAGAAGTCAACGTTTAGTCATGTTTATTTTATTCCAATGATGTTCCGTTATTTGTGGTTTAATCTGTTAGGCTATGATACAGACGTTACCGGTAAACACATTGAAAACGGTATTCATATAAAGTTTCTCAGAAATCTAATGTTAAAAAGGCGTTTAGAAAAGTCTATTATCGGTTGTAATTTTTCTTTGTTTAAAGACGATTTCAAGAAAATCAACGGATTTGATATGAACTATGAAGCGCCTGCAGTGGGTGAAGATACAGATATTGAATTTCGTTTGAATGGCGTTGGTATAAAAACAAAAGCACTAAAATTTGGTGCAGCATTACTGCACCTTTATCACCAAGAGCTTAAAAGGCCATCTATCAATCAGGACATCTTTCAAGAAACCGTGAGAAATAAAGCATTCTGGGCAAACAACGGTTTAGATAAGCTATAGTTTTTCATGAATGACGTGCTGGTAAATATCTTGATACTTTTTTGCACATATTGAGATATCAAATTTTTGGGCTGTATTTAATGCTTCTCGGGCCATACATTCTAACAACTCAGGTGTTTGAGATAGTGTTTCAATATAGTGAGCAAGTGATGCAGCATCACCAGACGGGATCAGATAGCCATTAGTCTCGTGATTAATAATATCAGGGATCCCGCCTGCCTTCGTACCAACTGCCGGCAAGCCTGTGGCCATCGCTTCGAGGATCACAGAGCCTAGCCCTTCACTATACGAAGGATGAACCAGCAAATCGGCGGCTGCGAACCAGTTCCCCATTGCGCTTTGTTTACCCATAAAGCTAATGTTGCCAAGGCCTTGTGCTTGTTTTTCGAGCTCAGCGCGCGCTTTACCATCGCCTAGTAAGCAGATGTGAACCTGAGGAGAATGCTTCTCGAGCTCCTTGGCGGCGCCAATCGTGACATCAAAGCCCTTATGGGCGTACATATTCGCGGCTTGAATGACCAAAAACTTATTAGCAAACTGCGCCTTAATCGCATCGACGTCAGCGTCTGATACCGGATACTGAACCGGAGAGCTAGGAATAGTTGCCACATTCGCTTGGGGGTGGCGCCGAGTTATCTGGCGGACAATCTCCGAACTGAGCCCGACCAACGTACTTGCACGTGTATAGGCAAGTTGAGATAGCCATTTACGCTTTAAGGGATTATCAATGCGTCGTGTGACGATATAGGGTACGCCATGTATCAAGCGCTGGAGCAGCGCCCAATAGATGGCTCGGCCTTCATGAACATGTACCACATCGCAGTCAGCGGTGATTGAGCGCTGATGCGAGCGAGTATAATGCTTACAAAGCACTAATTGGCACTGTTCAAGTGCGCGAATTTCATCAGCAAACGGGCTTTTGGGGTTAGCGACCACAGTGAGTTGATAACCCATTGCGAGCTGTTGTTTGATCAGTGTGAGTGTTTGTCGCTCACCGCCGCTAAACCCAGATGCAAGATTGACATGGCAAATGTGCATGATCAAGATTGCCTCTTAACATAGTCTCTCAACCACAAATCGGCATAGCGTGTGAAGACGACATTAGCACTGAGTAGTGCAAGGACAAGCCCATGTCGACCATCTAAAAAGCCTTTTTTTAATATATACATTTTTATGAATCGAAATAGTGCATGGCTAATCGCTTTTAATACACTCGACGACTTTTTACCTTCCCTCTGATCACTCCAAAGCTTTATGTACTGGTTAGTCTTCGCGGTGTACTCATGAAGATAATGAAATGTATTATGCTTTAATAAACCATCTAAATAGACTTTTTGATGTGTACTGGGTACTAAAACATGTTCATGGACTAGCGAGTCAGAATACTGAGCCTCAGATGTTTTATAGAGACGACAGATCCAATCAGGGTGCCAACCAGAGTGTTTTATTTCCTTGCCAAATGCACGGGATAGTCGGTTCACATAATAAACTATGTTCGTTTTTTGGCTATTAATGGCACTTAAGATGCTTTCTTTTAATTCAGGAGTGACTTGTTCATCAGCATCTAGCCACAAGACAAAATCACTTTCCACATATGCTTGTGCGCGCTGTCGCTGCTTACCAAAACCTTGCCAATCTGATTCAATATAGACTTTGTCCGTATATTGTTTGGCAATATCGAGCGTCTGATCGGTGCTGCCAGAATCAAGAATGATGATCTCATCGACCCAGCCATCTACGGACTGTAGACACGGCTCGAGATTGTGTGCCTCGTTTTTTACAATCAGTGCGACGGCAAGAGTATTAGTTGTTTTGGTCATGATGGCTTCCCTGTCCTTGCCACTAGATCAATTACCTGGCGTGGGTCCAAATCGTTTAAACATTTTAAATGCCCTAACGGACATTCGCGTTTAAAGCATGGGCGGCAGTCGATATCGGTGTGAATAATATCGACTTTATGGGTTAATGGGGGCGTATACTCCGGGGATGTGGAGCCATATACCGCAATGACATGACAATTTACCGCGGCAGCGATATGCATCAGACCCGAGTCGTTGCTGACCACGGTTTGGCAGGCGCCGAGTAAGTCAACGGCTTCAATCAGGCTGGTTTTTCCCGCTAACACATACATGTCATCTTGCTGGCCAGACTGTGCGGCAATGTTTTCACAGGTTTCAACGTCTTTTGCCGAGCCGAACAGCCACACTTGGTAGCCTTGTGCAATCATTGCTTGTGCGACCGCGGCATAGTGGCGTTCGGGCCACTTTTTCGCTGGGCCAAATTCGGCCCCTGGGCATAAACCAAGCACGGGCTTATCTTGATTCAGCCCCAGTTTTTTGACCACGGCCGCTTGTGCGTCAGGGTCAATGGTTAACTCAGGTTTTGGCAGGCCTTCAAGACCGCCGAGTGAGGCTGAGCTTTGCATCTCAGCACGAGGGTGAGCCAATGCGACATAGCGCTCAACCATGTACTGAAAGGCTTTCTTGTTGGGGCGTAAGTCATTCAGCAAGCCATACCGCATTTCACCTTTCCAGCCTGTGCGCACTGGAATATTGGCAAACCAAGGGATCAGTGCCGATTTGGCCGAATTAGGCAACACATAGGCGTGATCATAGTGGTGCTTTGCGAGTGCTTTACCTAATTGGCGACGTTTACCGAGCGCAAATTCGCCATGGCCGAGCGGCATCTCAATGCTGCGATTGACCTCAGGCATGCGTGCCAAGATTGGGGCACACCAAGCTGGTGCCATCACATCAATCTTGGCGTTAGGGTGCTGTTGCTTAATAGTTTTATACAGTGATTGTGACATCACCATATCGCCTACCCAAGAGGGACCAATGACCAGTACGTTCATCATGCTGCCGCCTTCTTTTTTGCTTCTTGATAAATGTTGCGGCCATCTTCTCGGGTCCGGAGAAGCTGAAGAATCCACATATATTGGTCTAGCTGTCCTTCTAGCATTGTCTCGATTTGCGCATTCATAGCGCGTGCATCTGTCTGACTTTCGCCTGTCGGAAAGTCGTTGAATGCGGGATAAACGGTGATGTTAAATCGCCCTGTTTGGGCATTAAAGCCGGACAATACCGGGACAATATGGGAACGGGTCACTTTGCTTAGCTTGCCCAAACTTGGCAAGGTGGCTTTGGTGGTGGCAAAAAACGGCACGAATTCGCTGCTTTCATCACGCATATCTTCATCAGGCAAGTAGTAACCTAGAAATCCGCGTTTAACGGCGCGAATAAAGGGTTTAATTCCGGCTTCACGTTCGTAGCAATTCCCGCCGTATTGCACGCGTTGGCGATGCATCAGCCAATCCAGCAGGCGATTCTTTTGTCGTTTAGAAAAGGCCGCCACTGGTAGCCCTTGAGAAGCAAACAGAATGGCTGCGGCATCAATGGCCCATGTGTGGGGGACAAATAGGATCACCGCTTCGCCATTATCCGTGTGGCGAGTGATATGCTCCATGCCCGCGACGTCACAGTGGTGTTGAAACCAATGGCGGCTTCGCAAGGTGATCAGCGGAAAGCTAAGCAAAAAGGCCCCAGCCGTGGTTAAGGTTTCTACCAAAATCGCCTGACGAGCCTCGGCGGATTTGTCAGGAAAGCAGGCTTCGAGGTTAAGCCATGCATTCAAAATGGTACCTTTTTTCTTTGCTACCAGTTTGTTGGCGACCCAGCGAGAAAAGCGATACTTCGCCTTAGCCGGAGTGAGTAAACAAACGGGAAGGGCAACCAAAAGCATCAGCCATGTGCCCCAGTATTTGGGCGCCAGATAGGCACGCGAAAATTCTGGGTTGTAGGCATGCGCGTCGTAATCGTGTCGCTGTTTTGTCATTGCTCTTTCTCACGCCCCAGCCTCACCGGGGCGAACTATTGTTATTAGCGATTAATTTCGGCCAAGTACGCGGCAACACCTTCAGCAACGGTTTTAAATGTTGCGGTGTAGCCTGCCTCTCGAACCTTGGTGAGATCGGCTTGCGTGTAGGCTTGGTAACGGCCTTTCAGGTGGGCAGGAAATGGAATCTCTTCGATTTCGCCTTTGCCGTGAAATGCGATCACTGCATTGGCAACGGCGCTGAATGGCTCAGCACGGCCGGTACCGCAGTTAAAAATCCCAGAGACTTGCTGCTGCCAGAACCAGATATTCATTGCGCAAACATCGCCGACATAGACAAAATCACGCTTGAAGGTATCACTGCCTTCAAAAAGTTTGGGATTTTCACCATTTAGAATTTGTTGGTTAAGGTGGTAGGCCACTGAGGCCATACTGCCTTTGTGCTGCTCGCGCGGGCCATACACATTAAAGTAGCGAAAGCCGGTGATAGGTGGCAGTGTTTCACCATGAGCTGCCGCATCGTCCCATACGCGACGAACATAGTTATCGAATTGCTGTTTCGAATAGCCATAGACATTGAGTGCCCCTTCATAGTCGGGCGATTCAATGAAATCGCTGTCGCGTCCGCCGTAAGTGGCTGCTGACGAGGCGTATAAGAATGGAATATCACGCTCAATACAATAATGGAGTAGCTCTTTGGAGTACTCATAGTTATTGAGCATCATGTACTTACCATCCCACTCTGTGGTGGAAGAACAGGCGCCTTGGTGGAAAACCGCCTCAATAGGACCAAAATCATCACCCGCCATAATTTGGGTGAGGAAATCGTCTTTATCCATGTAGTCGGCGATATCGAGATCAACGAGGTTAGCGAACTTGGTGCCGTCTTTTAGGTTATCGACCACCACAATATCGCGATAGCCTTGCTGGTTGAGTGCTTTTACTAAGTTGCTGCCGATCATGCCGGCGCCACCTGTCACAATTATCATATCATTACCTAAATTTTTGCCTGACGACAGACGCCGTCGCCTTCGCTGTTGTCTGTGATAGTATGGTTTAGCATCAACCGGGCAGAGGACAGAACCATACATGAAAACCCGCGATCGAATTATCCATGCTGCACTGGCTTTGTTCAATCAACATGGCGAGCCAAATATTACCACAAACCATATTGCGGCTGACCTCGGTATCAGCCCGGGCAACCTTTACTATCACTTTCGCAATAAAGAGGCGATTATACACAGTATATTCGACCAATACGCGCAAGATCTCGCCTTGGCGTTTGATCCTCATCAGCCCCGCGACGATACCCAAGCCCTGTTGCAGCATTATTTAGATGCGACGTTTAGCCTGATGTGGCGGTATCGGTTTTTTTACGCCAACCTGCCCGACATCCTGCGCCGAGATGAAGCTTTGCAACAAAAGTACTTGGCCGCCCAGCAACAGCTGCAAGTTAATTTAATGACCATACTTCAACACTATAGCCAAGCAGGCTGGCTCGCGCTGGATGAAAGTGCCCTTAGTGCCGTTGGCGAAACCCTGAAGTTGGTGGCGTCGAGCTGGATTTTTTACCAAAGCGCCCAGGCTCCCCAAACGCAAATTCACGCGGGGGTGATTTATAAAGGGGTTCTGCAAATGCTAGAACTCCTCAGGCCCTTAACTACCGCACAAGGGCAAGCCGCCATTGGTGTATTAATAGACCACTATCGCAAGCAATTAGTTCGCCAAGATAAGCATGCTTTAGACACGCTGAACTGAGTAGCTCGACGGTTTGCCTGCCTAGCTGCGCGATATTCAAACAAGATGACAGCGATTACACGATATGAATCACTGTCTGACATCCCTTATTGGCACCCGGGTATTTAACGTGCCATGATAGCCGCCATCATTCGCTGCCACCGTTAGGCAGCGACCTTCCTAAAGTAATCATCACAGCATGGAGATTGCGATGACGGCTGCCTTCTATCAGCAAATTCGTCACCAGCTTGAGCAAGTAAAAGCTGATGGCTTGTACAAAAGTGAACGTCTTATTACCTCGCCACAAGCGGCCAGTGTTGCCGTCAATCATGAGCAGCAGGTACTGAACTTTTGCGCCAATAACTACTTGGGGTTGGCGAACCATCCTGAGTTGGTCAAGGCTGCCAAGGCAGGAATGGATGAGCACGGTTTTGGTATGGCGTCGGTACGGTTTATTTGTGGGACGCAAGATGCACACAAAACCCTGGAAGCCAAGTTATCTGACTTTCTCGGGATGGAAGATACCATCCTGTATTCCTCATGCTTTGATGCCAACGCGGGCTTGTTCGAAACCATTCTCGGCCCTGACGATGCCATTATTTCTGATGCGCTAAACCATGCGTCGATTATCGATGGCGTACGCTTGTGTAAAGCGAAGCGATTCCGTTATGCCAACAACGATATGGACGAGCTGGAAGCCCAGCTTCAAGCTGCGAAAGCCGCCGGTGTAGCGAACATATTGATTGTGACTGATGGTGTCTTCTCGATGGACGGCGTGGTCGCGAACTTACCGGCTGTGTGTGACCTGGCGGAGCAATATGGCGCGTTAGTCATGGTGGATGATTCCCACGCGGTTGGCTTTATGGGCGAGCATGGCCGAGGGACGCACGAATACCATCAAGTGATGGATCGTGTCGACATCATCACCGGCACCTTGGGTAAAGCGATGGGCGGCGCGTCAGGGGGTTACACGTCAGGCAAAAAAGAGGTGATCGATTGGCTGCGTCAGCGTTCGCGTCCTTACCTTTTCTCCAACTCGCTGGCACCTGCGATTGTGTCTGCCTCTATTCGCGTACTGGATATGCTGGCCGAAAGTGACCACTTGCGTGAGCAGCTTTGGGACAACAGCAAGCACTTCCGTGCACGCATGACGGAAGCTGGCTTTACGCTAGCAGGGGCCGATCACGCCATTATTCCTGTGATGCTTGGCGATGCCAAAGTCGCCAGTGAGTTTGCCGAGCGCATGATGGAAGAGGGCGTCTATGTGGTGGGCTTTTCCTACCCAGTGGTACCGAAAGGTCAAGCTCGTATCCGCACCCAGATGTCAGCCGCGCATACACGTGAGCAATTGGACCGAGCTATTGATGCCTTCATTAAAGTAGGCAAAGAGATGCAACTGATTGGGTAATGTCATGACACAAACAACCATGAAAGCTTTGGCGAAACTCAAAGCGGAGCCCGGCATTTGGATGACGGAGACCGAGCTTCCCGAGCTGGGGCACAACGATCTACTGATCAAGATTCGAAAAACGGCTATCTGTGGCACCGACGTGCACATTTACAAATGGGATGAGTGGTCGCAAAAGACCATTCCGGTGCCTATGGTGGTTGGCCACGAATATGTCGGTGAAGTGGTCGGCATTGGTCAGGAAGTGCGTGGCTTCTCTCTGGGCGATCGGGTTTCAGGAGAAGGGCATATCACTTGTGGACACTGCCGTAACTGTCGTGGTGGTCGCACTCACTTATGTCGCAACACCGTTGGTGTGGGCGTTAACCGCGAAGGTGCCTTCGCGGAGTATCTGGTGATCCCCGCGTTTAACGCGTTCAAAATCCCCGATGAGATCTCCGATGACCTAGCCTCGATTTTCGACCCA
This sequence comes from Salinivibrio sp. IB574, assembly GCF_001996205.1. Taxonomy (NCBI): domain Bacteria; kingdom Pseudomonadati; phylum Pseudomonadota; class Gammaproteobacteria; order Vibrionales; family Vibrionaceae; genus Salinivibrio; species Salinivibrio sp. IB574. The sequence goes on from NZ_MUFN01000005.1 coordinate 162,215, forward strand.
TTCGGTAATGCCGTGCATACGGCGCTGTCCTTTGATTTGGTGGGCGAAGACGTGTTGATCACCGGCGCGGGGCCGATTGGCATCATGGCCGCTGCGGTGGCCCGTCATGTTGGGGCGCGTCATGTGGTGATCACTGACGTGAATGAATATCGCCTCGAGCTTGCTCGTAAGATGGGTGTCACACGTGCGGTCAATGTGGCTGAGTCCTCTCTGGAGTCGGTAATGGCAGAGCTTGGCATGACGGAAGGCTTTGATGTTGGCCTCGAAATGTCTGGGGTGCCGACGGCGTTTAATAGCATGTTGGCGGCCATGAACCACGGTGGCAAGATTGCGCTCCTTGGCATCCCACCGAGTGATATGGGCATTGATTGGAATCAGGTGATCTTTAAAGGGCTCGTGATCAAAGGTATCTACGGCCGCGAGATGTTCGAAACCTGGTACAAGATGGCATCGTTAATTCAATCTGGCTTGGATTTAACCCCGATCATCACCCATCACTACAGCGTGGATGACTTCCAACAAGGCTTTGATGTGATGTGTTCAGGACAATCTGGCAAGGTGATCCTCGATTGGCAGCGCTAACGCCTCTGGTTTAGCGGCGCTGAAGCGCGCAAAACATCCGCACGCCCACCTATTTGGTGGGCGTTTTTAATCCAGCCAAGGGAGTGGATTGGTGGTGTTGCCTTTGCGGCGAATTTCGAAATACAAGGAAGGGGTGGATTGGCCACCGCTGTCGCCGACCAAGGCGATAGGCTCACCGGCGGTCACGGTATCGCCCACATCTTTTAGCAAGGCTTGGTTATAACCATACAAGGTCATGTCACCTTTACCGTGGTCTACGGCAATCAATAGGCCATAGCCACGCAACCAGCTCGATAGCACCACTTTACCCGCATGCGCCGCTTTCACTTCGGTGCCGCGCTTGGCGCCAATCACCACACCGTTCCAACTGACTTGGCCGGACTGACGTTCGCCAAAACGGTGTAACAACGTGCCTTTGACGGGCCAAGTGAGCTTGCCTTTGGCATTCGCAATCCCTGCCATCTTCACGGTGGCGCGTCGTGCCGCCGCGGCGATTTCTTCTTGTAAACGTTGTTTGTTCGCGTTGAGTTCCGCAAGGTAGGCACTGTCACTGGCAATTTGTGCGCGAATTTTTTTCGCCGTTTGACTTTGTGCGTTTTGCTCGCTTTCCAAATCCCGCTTTTTCTCTTGCAGTTCGGCGACCAAAGCAGACTGCTTATCGCGTTGTTGTTTCAGCTGGTGCGCGGTTAACTGATATTCGGTACGTGTGGCGGCGAGGGATTCAATCGCAGCTTGACGAGATTGTGCCAAGGTTTCGGCATAACGTGTGAGTCGGTCTAATTGTGCAATGTCGTCGCCACTGAGTAGGCGCTGGAGCTGATCGTGTTGGCCTTGACGGTATTGTGCGTCCAGTAAGTCGGCCAGTAAGGCTTGCTGGCCAATCATCTCTTGTTGGAGACGGGCCTGTTTTTTAGTGAGCGTCTCAATCTCGGCCTCTGTATCACCAAGAGCGCTCTGTGCAGAGCGAATTCGTTTCGATAGCGTTTCAATCCGCGTGGCTTGCGCTTTTAAATCCCGTTGCAGGTGATTCAGTTTTTTGTTGTGTGCGGCCAATTGCGATTGTTGGCGAGCGATTTCATCACTGACGCCTTCCAATTGGGAATTGGCGCTCGTTGAAAAAGTGAGCAGGCACAGAAAAACGCCAGTGCACAAGGCACTGGCGCGGAGGGCTGTCAAAAAGCGTGTTCGTTTCTCCCGCATGAGGGGATTATTTCAGATCGAACACCGGCTTGCCAGTCATCTCTTCTGGAATCTCCATACCGGTCAAGGCCAGCATGGTTGGGGCCAGATCAGACAGCTTGCCGCCTTCTTTCAACGTGATGTCTTTACTGCCCACATACATCAGTGGCACTGGCAAATTGGTGTGGGCGGTGTAAGCGCCACCAGTGTTTGGATCCACCATCATCTCGGCGTTACCGTGGTCGGCGGTAATCAGCATCTGACCGTCCACTTCTTTAATCGCTTCCAGCACGCGACCAATGCAATGGTCTACCGCTTCACATGCCTTCACCGCGGCATCGTACACGCCAGTGTGGCCGACCATGTCGCCGTTCGGGTAGTTACAGATGATCATATCGAACTTGCCAGATTTGATCGCCGCAACGAGCTTGTCGGTCAACTCTTCTGAGCTCATTTCAGGCTGCAGATCGTAGGTTGCCACTTTTGGTGAGGCAACCAACGCACGTTCTTCGCCTTCAAACACGGTCTCGATACCGCCGTTAAAGAAGAAAGTCACGTGAGCGTACTTCTCAGTTTCAGAAATGCGCAGCTGGGTTTTACCGTTTTTCGAGAGCCACTCACCCAAGGTGTTGGACAAGCTCTCTGGTGGGAAGGCGACCGTGGTATCGATGTCGGCTGCATATTCTGTCAGCATCACAAAGTCAGACAGCTCAGCGTATTTTTTACGCGTAAAGCCATCGAAATCCGGCATAAAGGCGCGGGTCATTTGACGCGCACGGTCGGCACGGAAGTTCATGAAGATGACTGCATCGCCGTCGTTGATAGTCGCTTTATTGTCACCGTCGCGATAAATTTCGGTCGGCGCGACAAACTCATCGTTTTCTTCACGGGCGTACGCAGCCTCTAGGCCCTCAACCGCGCTGGTCGCCGTGAACTCGCCATGAGCTTGGGTAAGCAGGTCATAAGCGCGCTCAACACGGTCCCAGTTGTTGTCTCGGTCCATCGCGTAGTAACGGCCCACCAAAGATGCAATGCGGCCTTTACCGAGTTTGGCAAACAGGGTATCAAAACGCTCAAGTGATGCTTTGGCGCTACGTGGTGGCGTATCACGCCCGTCGAGGAAGCAGTGCAGGTAGATTTGGTCGGCACCGCGTTCAGCGGCAAGCTCAACCATAGCCGCAATATGGTCTTCATGACTGTGTACACCGCCTGGTGACATCAGACCCATAATGTGAACCGCTTTACCTTTGTCTACCGCTTTATCAACGGCAGCAGTCAGCGCTGGCGTTTGGTTAAATTCACCATCTGCAATGGCTTTGGTGATCCGAGTCAAGTCTTGGTAAACCACGCGGCCAGCACCAATGTTCACGTGTCCCACTTCTGAGTTACCCATTTGCCCGTCCGGCAGGCCCACATCGAAACCTGATGCAGAGATCAAGGTGCTGTTAGCGGCCATCAGGCTATCAAGTACTGGGGTGTTGGCGTTGGTGATCGCATTATCGCTTTGTGGATCGCGATAACCCCAACCATCGAGAATCACCAGTGCGAGTGGTTTTTTTGCAGACATATTACGTCCTCTCAATTCAAGCTAAAGACTGACATTGGCTGCCATAAGACAACCACTGAGGCTTGATGCCGACCCGAGCTGAGCAGCAGCATGACTCAATGGTTATTGAATGAGCGTAATTTTACTACATTTTACGCCGCGATATGTAGGCTAAGATCAATTATCCCTGCTGACAAGTTGACCGTTAGGCTTGCCAATGCCCCTTGAGTCCCCTCATTATGGCGAAGATCCAGCCGGCTTGCGAATGGCTTTGCTCGATTTCTGCTATTGGTGAAACCTTCTTTCTTTTCAAGTTATTGAGCGGGTGGGGAAAACCGTGCTAGTCATCTGGCAAGTGAGCGAGCGCGCGGATTTACGCGGACAGGCTGTAAAACCATGGCGAGCAAGTTATACTCGACACCATTTTTCACCCCTTGATGGATTCTCGCGACGCGAGTCAGCAAGCAGTATAGAGCAAAGATTATGCAGGAATATATCGATTTCGTCTCCAACAACATGCTCCTCACTTTGGCATGGGTAGGTTTAGCCGCAGCACTGCTAATGTCCTTAATTAAGCAGAAAACCGCGGCATACAAAGTGGTTGCGCCGAACCAAGCGGCGATTATTACCAACCGTGAAAACGGTGTGTTTGTCGATATCCGTAGTCGTGATGAGTACCGTGCTGGCCACATCACTGGTGCGATCAACCTCTTGCCGAGTGAAATCAAATCGAACTCACTGGGTGAGCTTGAAAAACACAAAAATGCCCCCATCATTGTGGTATGTAAAACAGGTCAAACGGCGGCAGAAAGCGCAAACCAGCTAGTCAAAGCTGGGTTTGACACTGTGTATGTACTTAAAGATGGTCTCACCTCTTGGAATGATGCCAATATGCCACTGGTTCGCGCCAAAAGCAGCAAGGGCAAAACCAAGAAGAAAAAGTGATCATCAACTCAAATATCGAGCGGTCGCATGACGCGGCGGCTCGCTTTTTTTAATGTGCTGGGCACATTGAGCCAATTTAAAGTAAGGATTAACCATCATGGCTGAAGCAGAAACCAATCAACAAGCCGAGCAAAATTTCGCTATCCAACGTGTGTTTTTGAAAGATGTGTCTTTCGAAGCGCCAAACTCTCCGGAAGTGTTCCAACAAGATTGGGCGCCAGACGTTAACTTGGATCTCGACACGCAAAGCCGTGAGCTAGGCGAAGGCATTTATGAAGTGGTTCTGCGCCTCACGGTGACAGTGAAAAACCAAGACAGCAATGCCTTCCTTTGTGAAGTGCAGCAAGGCGGTATTTTCTCAGTGACTGGCATGGAAGCGCCACAATTGGCACACTGCTTGGGTGCATTCTGCCCGAACATTCTTTTCCCGTATGCCCGTGAAACCATTTCAAGCTTGGTCGTCAAAGGCACCTTCCCGCAATTGAACCTTGCTCCTGTTAACTTTGATGCGCTGTTCATGAACTATCTGCAACAGCAAGCTGACGAGCAAAAAACCGAAGACGCGCAAGCGTAAGGATTGGCCATGACCACGTTGGCACCGACACAAGACGCTGCAATCACCGTACTAGGCGCAGGCTCTTACGGCACAGCACTGGCGATTTCACTCGCCAGAAACGGTGCCAATGTCGTGTTGTGGGGCCATGATCCCCTGCATATCGCGCAGCTCGAAACGGACCGTGCCAATCAGGCGTTTTTGCCTGATATCGCGTTTCCGGACTCATTGATCTTGTGTGCTGACTTAGCGGTGGCAGTGAATGCCAGCCGCGATTTGTTAGTTGTGGTACCCAGCCACGTCTTTGGTGATGTGTTAGGTAAGGTGAAGCGCAACTGGGCGACAACATCCCGCTTGCGGTCTTGTCGGGCCCTACCTTCGCCAAAGAGCTGGCGGCGGGTTTGCCTACCGCGATTTCGGTGGCTTCTCCGGATGCGACATTTGTGAGTGAGTTACAAGACACCATTCACTGTCAGCACAGCTTTCGCGTTTATGGTAACCACGACTTCATCGGTATGCAGCTTGGCGGTGCGGTGAAGAATGTGATTGCGATTGGCGCAGGTATCTCCGATGGGATTGGCTTTGGCGCCAATGCGCGCACCGCACTGATCACCCGAGGGCTTGCTGAAATGACACGCTTGGGGGAGGCGCTGGGTGCGTCACGCGATACCTTTATGGGTATGGCTGGGCTCGGTGACTTGGTGCTCACCTGTACCGACAACCAATCTCGAAATCGTCGCTTTGGCTTAGCGCTCGGGCAGGGCGAGGGCGTTCAAGACGCGCAAGATAAGATTGGTCAAGTGGTTGAAGGCTACCGCAACACTAAAGAAGTGTGGGCGCTAGCGCAACGCGCAGGCGTGGAAATGCCGATTGTCGAGCAAATCTATCAAGTCCTTTACCAAGGTAAAGCGGCCCAGCAAGCGGCAAAAGACTTGCTCGCACGAGAGAAAAAGTCGGAATAATCGCCCAGCGAGTGCAAACTAAAACGCGCGGGGTGAGAACCGCGCGTTTTTTTTATACACTGGCAGTGGCACTGGACGTGTATACGTCCTGGTTGTAGGTCATTTTTGTAAGGACGAAGGCAGTGAATAAGGCCAGAAAAGAATGCCAGCAACACCGCGTATGGCAAGCGGTGAAAAAGGAAGCGCGCGAGCATGCTGAACGCGAGCCGATGTTGGCGAGTTTTTACCATGCCACCATTATCAAGCACGACAACCTTGCCAGTGCGTTAAGTTATATTTTGGCGAACAAGCTATCGACCCCGTCGATGCCGTCGATGGCGGTGCGAGAGGTCATCGAAGAAGTCTATGCCAATGATGCTTGCGTGACGGAGTCAGCCGCCTGCGATATTTGTGCCACGGTAGAGCGTGATCCCGCGGTGGAGCTATATTCAACGCCACTTTTATACCTAAAAGGTTTTCATGCGTTGCAAGGCTTTCGCGTCGCGAATTGGTTATGGCGTCAGGGCCGTAAGGAGCTCGCCACCTATCTTCAAAACCAAATCTCGGTGACATGTCAAGTTGATGTGCACCCTGCAGCCTGTATCGGGCGTGGCATTATGTTTGACCATGCCACCGGCATTGTGATCGGCGAAACCGCGGTGATTGAAGACGATGTCTCTATCCTACAAGACGTGACCTTGGGCGGTACTGGTAAAGAAGGTGGCGATCGCCATCCAAAAGTCCGCACAGGGGTGATGATTGGCGCAGGGGCGAAGATTTTAGGCAATATCGATATTGGCGAAGGCGCGAAAATCGGCTCCTGCTCTGTGGTGCTCAACCCTGTTCCGCCCCATACCACCGTGGCCGGTGTGCCGGCGAAAATTGTGGGCCGACCCAGCTCGCATATGCCGTCTTTGGATATGGACCAAGAATTCAACGGCTCGCATAAAACCTTTATCTCTGGTGATGGGATCTAATCTAGCCGATAAAAAAACGGAGCCACTGGCTCCGTTTTTGTTCGCATATTGAACGAGATTAAAACAGCTTTTCTGCTACTTCGTACAAATCTTGGCGGAATGGACGCTTCATGTTTTCAATAGCGTCGATGATGTCGTGATGCACCATTTTATCGTTCTGAATACCCACACAACGGCCACCTTCACCTTGCTGGAGAAGATCGACGGCATATGCACCCATGCGGGATGCCAAAATACGGTCAAAAGCACCCGGTTGGCCGCCACGCTGGATGTGGCCCAAGATGGTTGCACGGGTCTCGCGGCCGGTTTCGGTCTCGATAAACTTCGCCAGTTCGTTTACGTCGGTCATCAATTCTGTGATAGCGACAATGGCGTGTTTCTTACCCTTGTAGATCCCTTCTTTGATTTTCGACAGCAGTTTGTCTTTATCCAAGCCAGTCTCTGGGGTAATGATGTATTCGCAGCCACCCGCAACGGATGCCATCAAGGTGAGATCACCACAATGGCGGCCCATCACTTCGACAATCGAGATACGTTGGTGAGAGGATGAGGTATCGCGCAGACGGTCAATCGCATCGATAACGGTGTTCAAGGCGGTCATGTAACCGATGGTGTAGTCAGTACCGGCTACATCGTTGTCAATGGTGCCGGGTAGGCCGATACAAGGATAGCCCATTTCAGTAAGCTTCTTGGCGCCCATGAATGAGCCGTCGCCACCAATTACCACCAGTGCATCAATACCGTGCATCTTGAGGTTTTGGATCGCTTGTTCACGTACTTTCTCGTCCGCGAACTCCGGGAAGCGGGCTGAGCCTAAAAACGTACCGCCGCGGTTAATTACGTCGGAAACACTGGTGCGGTTAAGACGCTCAATTCGGTTTTGGTGTAAACCGAGAAAGCCATCATAGATGCCGTAAACTTCGAGTCCTTCGGTGAGTGCGCTACGTACCACTCCACGAATCGCTGCATTCATGCCCGGCGCATCGCCGCCACTGGTCAAAACACCAATTTTTCTAACCATGGTTACCCTCTGACTTTTGGTCACTTATTTCGCGCCGATTGCGGTAATGGCAACCTACTTGCCCCAGTGTACCCGCAATGACTATTGCTTAAACTGTAATTTTCCTACTTCTGTAATAGTATTACAATTACTGTCGCTAAAAAGTTGATACATGTCAGCCCTGTGGGCTTTTGTTCACTGCCGATGATGAGAATTGTGCGCGCTCTTTGTCCACCACGGATACGGGATCTTGGTGGATCATGATGTCCGCGCCGGGAAATGCAATGAGCAACCGGTCTTCCACTTCATCGGCAATCGTATGTGCATCTACTAAGGGTAGCTCGTCATCCAGCTCAATGTGCAGTTGGATAAACGTTGTCATCCCAGCTTGGCGTGTACGCAGCTGGTGGATGCCCCGCACACCCGCCACAGAGCTTGAAAGCACGGCGATGCGTTCTTGATCATCAAGCGGAATTTGCCGGTCGAGTAACGACTGGACTGCCTCGTAGGCCATTTTGATTGCTTGCCACAAAATAAAGCCACTGATCCCAATCGCGAACCAGGCGTCGGCTTGTGTCCACCCATACCAACTGAGGACCAGTGCAACAATAATCGCCACATTCATCAGCAAATCTGACTGATAGTGCAGCGCATCGGCACGAATCGCGGGGCTCGCGGTTTTACGGATCACCCACTTTTGAAATAGCACCAACCCCAAAGTCACGAGCGTGGCCCCCACACTCACGGCTACCCCGAGTTCAGGGGCTGCAATGGGTACAGGCTTGAACAAACGTTCAAGCCCACTGAGCAGCAAAAACGAGGCCGAACCGACAATAAAGGTTGATTGAGCTAAGGCGGCTAATGACTCAGCCTTACCATGGCCAAAGCTGTGTTCATTGTCAGCCGGTTGCACGGCATAACGCACCACGACTAAGTTGGTTAATGAGGCAAGCAAGTCGAGTAGCGAGTCCACGAAGGAGGCGAGCACACTGACCGAGCCGGTCAGCCACCAAGCAATCAGCTTGGCGATCAGCAATAGGGTGGCGACGCAGGTTGCGGCCCAAGCAGCGGCCTCAACCCAGAAGGCATACTTTTTTGTCATACCGAGGGCAGAAGGTTAATCAAGTCTGCCCTCAGTATATATCTCATTCACGGCAAAGGTATGACACGGCGCAGGTTTAACGTGAACAATCGCCTTTTTTACCGTGATGACGACGCTGCCCTTTGCCTTGTTTATCATGCTTTTTATGCATGGCGTCAAAGAACGCAGTTTGCTGCTCTGGGGTGAGCACCTGCATCATCGCGTGTTGATGACGTGCATGGGCCACGCGGCGTTCAATATTCGGCTGTGGCTGAGCCGACAATAAATCGCGCACCGCTTGCTCATCAAAGGTGTCTTGGGTCAGTAAGGTTTTCATCTTGGCTTGAAAGTCGCCGCGTGCCTGCTGACGTTGAGTGCGGTACTCATCACGCAGTGCTTGGAGTTGAGTTTGTTGAGCCTCGGTTAAATCCAGATCTCGCCACATCCCGCGGTCCATGCCATCACCAAAGTGGGGAGCGGCGAGGGTGGGCAGGGCAATGGCGGCTATTGCCAGGCCGATAGTGAAACGTTTCATTATTTTTCTCCAGTGGTGAGTGGTTACCTGTTTAGCTTACGGGCTGGGATGTAAAGTCACGTTATTCGGTGTAAAGATGGGTAAAGTCACTCATCCGCGGGCGTAGCTATGATAGAACTACGGCTAATTGATAATGGGCAGAGAGTCTGATTGCCATGCAAGAGGTTTTGATCATCGATGATGATACCGCACTGACGGATTTACTCAGTGAGCTGCTCTCTCTGGAGGGATTTTCGGTGCGTTGTGCGGATAATGGCCAAGCTGGCCTTGAGATGGCGAGTGCCTCGCCCCCTGACATTATTTTACTTGATGTGATGATGCCGGTTTTGAACGGCATGGAAACCTTACGTCAGCTGCGCGCCACATCCAACGTCGCGATCTTGATGCTCACGGCGCGAGGAGAAGAAGTAGACCGAGTGATGGGGCTCGAGCTGGGGGCGGATGACTATTTGGCCAAACCCTTTAGCGATCGCGAACTGCTGGCGCGAATGCGGGCCATTTTGCGCCGAACGCAGGTCGTAAGCGCAGAGTCGGCACCGCCTGAAGATGAGCCGGTACTGGCCCATCATGATGTGCGAGTGTACCCGCGTCGATTAGAGACGTTGTGCCAAGATAAACCCGTGGCGTTGACCGGTATGGAAACCGAAATGTTGGCCTGTTTGCTTCATCACCCCGGTGAAGTGGTAAGTAAAGCCTTGTTAAGTGAGCAGGTGCTAGGAAAGCGACTCATGCCCTTTGACCGTGCAGTCGATGTGCATATTTCCAATTTGCGTAAGAAGCTGCCAGAGCGCCTTGATGGCAAACCTAGGATTAAAACTCTAAGAGGTAAGGGCTATCTATGGGTCGACTAGGTCTCTGGCGTCGCCAGCTCGCCGAGCGCTGGTCACGGGTGCCCTTTCTCGGAAGCTTATATGGTCGGGTTTTTATCATTTTCTGGCTGACGCTGCTGGCGGTGTTGGCGGCGGTTATCTGGGCACAGCGAGAGGATCCGCGTAGCTTGCATACCATTCCCTCGCCGGAAAAAGCCCGTATCCAAGCCCAACTGGAACAATTGGTAGCAATCTCACAACAGCGTGATATTCCAATTGCGGTGATGGTTGCACGTCAGAATCAACATCGCGGTCATCGTCGCACGCCCTATAAGTTATATTGGGTGCCTGATAGCGCGACATTAGGATCTTTGCCACGCGAATTACGTCATTTTATATCGCAAACCACCGACATCGACGCGCCGATGCAGCGCCTTTATCACCGCAATATGTTGGCCGGCCCCTTCCCCGTCACTACCGCGCGTGAAGCCGGAACCTTTTATCATGCTCGGCGTTGGCAACCCAAGCTGCCGTTTGTGCTTAAAATTTTGGAAAAACCACAGCACTTATTAGTGGTGACAATGTTGGTCAGTACGCCTTTGTTGCTCTGGTTGGCATATACCTTGACGCGTCCCGCGCGGCGGTTTCAAACAGCGAGTCAGCGGGTTGCCAAGGGGCAGTTGGTGATTGATCCTACCCTTGAGCAAGGCCCCAAAGAGTTTCGCGACGCAGGTCGAGGCTTTAACCAAATGGTGACCGCGCTCAATCAGATGGTGACTGGGCAGCAACAACTGGTGTCGGATATTTCCCATGAGTTGCGCTCACCCTTGACCCGATTACAAATGGCACGCGCCTTGGCCGCGCGTGAATTGGGCGATAGCGAAGTATTAGCGCGGATTGAACGGGAAGCGAGCCAATTGGAAGCCTTGATCAGCGAGCTACTCACCTTGTCACGACTGCAATCGCAAGGACACCTTGAACGCGAATCCATCAATGCTCAAGTACTCTGGCAATCGGTTGTTGACGATGCCCAATTTGAAGCGGGGCAGCAGGGTAAGCAGATCGAGGCGACTCCCTTTCCTGATGTCGCATTAACCGTCAATGTGCGCTTAGCCCGCAGTGCGCTCGACAATGTGCTGCGTAATGCGATTCGCTACGCCAATAAACATGTCTGCCTATCGGTTATGAGCGAGCAAGCGGGGTTAAATATTGAGATTCAGGACGATGGCCCCGGCGTTCCTGAGACAATGCTGACTGATATTTTCCGCCCCTTTTATCGCGTGTCTGCCGCGCGAGACCGTCAAGCGGGCGGGACTGGGCTGGGGCTGGCGATTACTGCACAAGCCGTACAGCAACATGGTGGCCAAGTCAGTGCCGCGAACCATCCACAAGGTGGACTCGTGGTGCGCTTGCAATGGCCGAGTGGTTAATATTGCGCAATCTACCAACGGTTGCGACAATACCTGCCTTGCTTACTTTGGTAATGAACTCTCATGTTTGATATAGCGCTTTACGAGCCTGAAATTGCCCCCAATACGGGGAATATCATTCGTCTTTGTGCCAACTGTGGTGCGAACTTGCATTTGATTGAGCCGCTTGGCTTTGATCTGGAGGAAAAGAAAGTCCGTCGTGCGGGACTGGATTATCACGATCTTGCTCGAGTGACACGTCATAAAGACTATGCGGCGTTTGCAAGCGCGATGGCGGGTCGTCGGATCTTTGCGTGTACCACCAAAGCCACCCAGTTCCACACTGAGGCGACGTTTGCGGACGGTGATGTGTTGTTGTTTGGGCCAGAAACGCGCGGCTTGCCTGATGCGTTGATCCAAGCATTGCCAGACGCGCAGCGGTTGCGCATTCCCATGCAGCCAGAGGCACGTAGCCTAAACCTGTCTAATGCCGTGGCCATTATTGGCTATGAAGCTTGGCGGCAATTAGGATTTGCCGGCGCACAATAAAAAACGTCCCCAGGTTGGGGACGTTTTGTTAGATGTTTAGCGTCAGTCGCTTACGCTTTTTTCGCGTCAGCCGCTGCTTTAGCGATAGCGGCAAAGCCCGCTGCGTCAAGCGCGGCACCGCCAACTAGCGCGCCGTCGATATCCGGCATCGCGAATAGCTCTGCAGCATTTCCTGCTTTTACTGAACCGCCGTACTGAATCACAACCTTGCTTGCGACGTCTTCGCTGTAAGACGCAATGTGCTTACGAATGGCCGCGTGGATTTCTTGAGCCTGTTCTGCCGTCGCAGCTTTACCAGTACCGATCGCCCAAATAGGTTCATAGGCAATGATCGCACCGTTCAGCGCTTCAACACCTTGTGATTGGATCACTGCGTCAAGCTGACGTGCACAGACAGCAAGGGTTTCGCCCGCTTCGTTTTGTGCTTCGGACTCACCGATACAAAGTACTGGCGTGAGGCCATTTTCTTTCAAGAAAGCGAATTTCTGCGCGACAAATTCGTCAGATTCTTGGTGATATTCACGACGCTCTGAGTGGCCGATAATAATATGGGTGGCACCAAAGTCTTTCAGCATCTCTGCAGAGATATCACCGGTGAATGCGCCGCTGTTGTGCGTGTCGACGTTTTGCGCACCAAGCTTAATGGCGCTGTCTGCCAGCAGTTGTTCGGCTTGTGCCAAATACATGACCGGTGGCGCAACAGCAACGTCTACACCTTCCACGCCTTTAAGTTCAGCGTTCAGGCCGTTTAGCAGTTCAGTGACCATGGCTTTGCTGCCATTGAGTTTCCAGTTACCCATTACCAATGGACGGCGCATAGGAATTCCTCCGCGGTTTAGTTGATTTGAAGTCAAAAGATGTAAAGAAGGTAGTCTATTGTAGCGCGGCCTTCTCTGTTTAAAATCATAGAATGGCGAGAATGCCTTCGTTTTTACGCGTTTTATTGGCAAAAGTGAACCGCTAAGTAGTAAATTTTCATCATTTTGTGGCACGTCTGGCCAGTGAACTGTGATGGTCTCGCTAGAGTGGTGGTGAAAAATCCGGCACCATAGCCTTTCTCAATAACAAGGAGTGTGTGATGCCGCATTTAATCATGGAATACACAGAATCGGTTTCTGAACGAGTGAACATCGATCAGGTGGTAGAGGCCTTACATCAAGCTGCCATCGCCAGTGAGGTGTTTGAGCCGGCGGCGCTAAAGTCGCGAGCCGTGCCCTGCGGCGTATGGCGGGTTGGAGAACAAGCCGACCGTGGCGATTTTATTCATGTCGAATTTCGCTTGCTCGATGGGCGAACTGTGGCGCAAAAGCAAGCCATTAGCCAAGCGCTGGTTGACGTGTTATCCCGCCATGCTAGTCACGTGAGCAGTTTGACGGTTGAAATTCGTGATATGGAAACCAAAAGCTACAGCAAGCGGGTCGCGTCAGCTGTGGTTTAACCGATGGTAAGGCGGTAACGGGTGGACGTTCCACCCGAGCCGATTTGGGCGTTATTCGCTTGCGCGTGCGCTTTGGCGCGCGGCTTGGCCGACGCGAAAGTCCATGATTTCAGCGTTGTGGCTACGTAGCGATTCGGGTGATTCAAAGGCGGTGGCAAAGCGTGAGTATTGCTTTGACAGCGCTTGAAATAACATGACGTTCACGTGCAGTGGGTTTTTGCCATGTTCTATCACGCGGTTGATGTGGCTTAGCATGGCGTGGAGCTGTGGTTGCGTGGCATGTGAGGCATTGGCAATCACTTCTTCACTCATCTTGAGGCGCAAAGCTTCTAAAGCTTTTGGATCGGACTGAGCCAAAGCGGCCAGTTCATCAAAAGAAGGTAGCGTCTTCATAAGTTACTCCTTTATACGCCGTCGGTCAGATGACCGCATTACCAAGGCGTATGAATAACTATGAGTCGGGGGCGTGGGGGGATCAAATTCAGGGTGTCTGAGCCACTTGGCGCTCTGAACGGGAAAGCAGACTGTGGCACAAACAATCCCCTGAAAAATGACCGATTTTTAGTGCTTATTTTTAACTATAAAAATACAACGGGTTACCGTATGCACCCCAGCAAAGGGGCGCAACGACTTACCAATAGTGCTCGGTGGTAATGTTACCGGGCTTACGGCGTAGGTTTTTGCTTAATCCTTTGCCTTCCAAAATGCTCTTCACTTCTTTGACCATCGCCGGGTTCCCGCACAGCATCACTTGACTATGGTCCGGCTGAAGCGGCAGCCCAACCACACGTTCGAGCAAGCCATCTTCCAACGCATGGGTGATCCGTCCAGAAAGGGCGCCCGCGGTGGGCTCGCGACTCACGAACGGTTGCACGACTAACTGATCGGGGTATTTTTCTTGTAGTGCGTTGATGCGTGCTTGATAGGTCAGATCCGCCGCGAATCTTACCGCATGCACCAAGATAACCTTTCTAAACCGTGACCAAACATCCCCTTGCTCCATAATCGACAGATAAGGACCAATGGCGGTACCGGTGGCGAGCATCCACAAATGTTGGCCTTGCGGCACTTCATCCAAGGTGAAGTAGCCTGCGGGATCTTTGGTGATCATCACGGTTTCACCCGGCTCTAGCGCATGCAGTCGCGGCGACATGAGTCCATCGGCGACACGTGTGGCATAGACTTCGTGATACTTACTTTGAGGAGGGTTTACAAACGAGTAGGCGCGTTGAATGAGTTTACCGTCGATCTCCATCCCCAGTTTTGTAAACTGGCCGGCGGTAAAGGGTTCAATAGGGGCGGATAACACCAGGCTGAAGAGATCCTTCGTCCAATGTTGGTTCTCCACAACTTCAGCCTTGATCCAAGTGGCCATATTACCTCCTCACGTCTTTTCTCCGATTCGATATGTACAGCGACGTTGCCCGGACACGATGTGCTCTTCGCGCTCGATACGGTAAGCATTACCTAAAAGGCGTTGAAATAATTGTATTTCTGAACGGCAAAGCGCCGGACACGTTTTGGCTGCGTGGCAGATAGGGCAGTGATGTTCAATCAATATGTAGTCGGCGCCATCCTGTTGGAGCTCGGCCATATACCCCTCGCTCTCTCTAAGATACGCCAAGGTTTGCAATTTAGCCTCTAAATTATCGCAATCTTTTAGTGCATCTTGATATTGCGCAAGGGTTCGCGCTTCTCGTTGCGCGATCACTTTTTCGACGCCCTGCTCGCCAAACACGTCTTGGACGGAGTCAATCAAGGTGATCGACAGATCGTTATGACTGTCTGCAAAACGGCTATGACCACTGGCCGTGAGCGACCAGTGGCGGGTGGGGCGGCCCACTTTGGCGCGCACATCTTCGAAATCAACCAGCCCTTCTCGCTCAAGGCTCTGTAAGTGTTGGCGCACGCCCATCGTGGTCATCCCCAGCGATTGCGCGAGGGTTTTTGCGCTGACACTGCCTTCTCGTTTAAGGGTATCGAGAATGCGATCGGTAGACTTGATGGTAGTGATAGTGATTACCCCAATACGCTGCCCAGCAGCACACAACTAAATAAAGCAAAGTGTTTACAAAAGGGTAATCGAAATCAATCCACTTGACCAGTCAGGGCAGCACATTGGCTGCCCGCTGAGTTATAAGATGTGATGCTTGATGGCGTCGTCTTTACGGCTTAAATAGTGGGTCGAGCGGATGCGGCGTATGGTACGACATTGACCGCGTACCACCAGGGTTTCTGTGGTGGCCAGATCGCCTTGGCGGCTAATGCCATCTAGCAAGTCCCCTTTGGTGATCCCAGTGGCGGCAAAGACAACGTTATCGCTGCTCGCCATGTCGGACAACGTCAGTACTTGGTGGGCTTGGATCCCCATTTCTTGGCAACGGGCTATTTCTTGCTCACCAAAAGCGCGGTTCTCTGGGGTATCGTCTTTGACTTCGTGGCGAGGGAGCAAACGTCCTTGCATGTCGCCGCCTAGGGCGCGAATAACGGCGGCTGACACCACACCTTCCGGCGCACCGCCAATGCCGACCATCACATCTACTTCGCTTTCAGGCATGCAGGTAAGAATTGAGGCGGCCACGTCGCCATCGGGAAAGGCGAAAACTCGGATCCCGCGTTGCTGCATAGTGGCGATGATGGCGTCATGACGAGGCTTTGCCAAGGTGGCGACGACCAGCGTATCTAGGGTTTTGCCTAGGGCGATGGCGATATTTTCTAAGTTCTCGAGCAGGGGCTTGTGCAGGTCAATGGCACCTTTGGCGCCCGGTCCCACTACCAGTTTTTCCATGTACATATCCGGCGCTTTTAAAAAGCTACCTTTCTCGCCGGCGGCCAGTACCGCCAGGGCATTCGCTTGCCCCATGGCCGTCATGCGTGTGCCTTCAATCGGATCGACGGCAATATCGACCGCGTCGCCGCCCAAGCCGACTTGTTCACCGATATAGAGCATCGGCGCGTCGTCTATTTCGCCCTCGCCAATCACAATTTCACCATCAATCTCGGTGAGGTTCAGTAAGGTACGCATCACGGCAACGGCTGCACCATCCGCTGCATTTTTATCGCCACGGCCCAGCCATTTATAACCGGCAAGGGCGGCGCCTTCGGTGACACGAGAGAAAGCCAGTGCGAGATCGCGTTTCATGAGTACTCCAAGATAAAAGCCACAAAAACTGGTCAGCCCAGTGAGCGCGCGCCAGTTTACCAGAAATAGAAAACGTTTGCGTACGCCTGTGAGCAGAGGATATGTGGAAATACACGTCAGCCGGATCAGGAATAACACCAAATATGCTGGATTTTTGTGCACTTGTGCGTTGGCAAGGCGCGAGAACAGTGGCAGTCTAGCGTGCGCTCGGTACAATAACAGCGGGGTGCACAATCACGTTGCACGGGTTGCTGCTGATGTCAGTAGTAACGGGATCAATCGTCAGAAATAAGGTGGCCTTGATGTCATTGGAAGTATTAGAACAACTCGAAGCAAAAGTACAAATGGCGGTGGATACCATTTCGCTGCTGCAAATGGAAATCGAAGAGCTGAAAGAAAAGAATGACGCGCTAGAGCGTGATGCAGCCTCGGTGAAAGAAAGCCGTGAAAGCCTCGAGCAAGAAAACGCCAAACTGCGTGAAGAGCAAGAAGCGTGGCAAAACCGTATTCGTAGCTTGCTGGGCAAGATTGAGAACGTCGAATAAACAAAAACAGAGCCGATTGGCTCTGTTTTTCTATCCGCGTGAGGCGACGTATTAGTCGTCGTCTTCCTCGTCATCAACGTCGACGCTATCCATGGTGAGCGCGTCGGGTGAGAGGATCACGCCGGTCGTATCTGCATAGACATGATCGTCCGGGAGGAAAGTCACACCGCCAAAGTTGACGGGAACGTCGGTTTCCCCTGTGCCTTGTTCATCCGCGCCGACCGGAATCGATGCCAGTGCTTGAATACCGATATCAATCTCATCAATGGTGTCAACATCACGGACGCAGCCATACACAATCATACCTGCCCAATCGTTATCAGCAGCAAGCTGTGCAATTTCGCCATCAATCAACGCACGGCGCAGTGAGCCACCGCCATCAATCAACATGATTCGTTGCTGACCGTCTTGTTCAGCAAGCTCGCGGATAAGGCCATTATCCTCAAAGCATTTAACGGTTGTAATCTGGCCACCAAACGCACTGCGGCCCCCGTAAGAGCTAAACATTGGCTCCACGACATCCACTTGTTCAAGATACATGTCGCATAGTTCCGAGGTATTGTATTCCATAGTCTAACTTCTTGTTGAGGCAGAAAAAGGCTGACAACATGCGGTTGCCAACAAGGCTAGTCCAAGTATAACGGGCCGATAAGGCTTTGCAATGCAAAAGGGGACAATCTGTGCCCTGATTACACTAACAGCATACCGGTCATAAAAAGGCCATTGGTGACCAATGCACAACGTACCATGTTTCCCATCATAGGACGCAATGCGGTGGCGCTTGCGGCTTGATACACTTCACGGCCATGGCGAATCAATAAGGGAACGCCGGCGAGAAACAACCATCCCAGCCAAGCTTGGAAGGTGAGCGCGGCAAACAGCGAATAGCAAACCACGGCACTGGCAAGCAAAATCACATGATACTGGCGACCTCGATGTGGGCCTAACCGTACCACAAGCGTATGTTTGCCACAGGCGCGATCGTTATCAATGTCGCGTAGGTTATTGATGTTGAGCACTCCCACTGCGAGTAAGCCGCATGCGGTGGCGGGGAGGATAACTAGCGAGTCAATGTGTCCAACTTGTAAATAGTAGGTCCCAGCGACACCCAGCCAACCGAAAAACATCAACACGGAGAGATCCCCCAGCCCACGATAGCCATAGGGTTTATTGCCCACGGTGTAGGTAATGGCCGCCACAATGGCCATGACACCGAGTAGCAGAAAACTGACGATATCAGTCGGTTGTTGGCAGGCAATGGCAATTAAACTGCCACCACTAATGAGCGTGAGTAGTACGTTGAGGATGAGCGCACGCCGCATGGTAGCGATACTCACGTGTCCTGACTGAATAGCGCGCATCGGGCCTAGGCGCGCGGCGTTATCTGTCCCTTTCACCGCATCGCCATAATCATTGGCGAGGTTAGACAAGATCTGCAGTAATAACGCGGTGACCAAGGCCATGGCGCTAATCGACCAAGAAAGACGCCCTTGTGAGGCGGCGACCGCGCTGCCACATAAAATAGAGGTAATGGCAAGGGGCAAGGTCTTGGGCCGAGCGGCATCAAGCCAAATAGCCAAAGTGGATTGAGTCATACAGACACTCTCGACGAACAGACAATATCGCCATTATCGCTTAAGCGTGTAAGTGGGCAACGGGCAGGGTGGGGAAATTCGACTTCCGTTTGCGTCAGCGCAAACTTTTATGCAAAAAAGGGCAGCGTTTGCTGCCCTTGATATCGGTGTGGATTAGAGAATAAAGCGGC
>NZ_MUFN01000050.1:0-14274 GCF_001996205.1 Salinivibrio sp. IB574
AAGCAAGACTCATTAAAAATGACTCCCGATCTGGCCGTACGCAAAACTGCGAAACACGCGGCATGGTGGGCAGTCTCCTTAATTACGGGCATGACCTTTGTCGGCTATTTTGTCCCCATGCGCGAGTTGGCGGTGGACTTAGTCACCTTCGATACCAGTTTCTGGGTCGGTTTTTGGGTGATTTTCTTTGCCGCCTGTACTTACGGAAATGCGGGTTGGATGCGCTCGATTATGTGTATTCATATGTGTCCCTATGCACGTTTCCAATCTGCCATGTTCGACAAAGACACTTTTATTGTCGGCTATGATGTCGAACGGGGTGAAAAACGTGGCCCACGCCCACGTAAAAAAGATCCCAAAGAGTTGGGGCTGGGCGACTGTATTGACTGTAATTTATGTGTTCAAGTCTGCCCAACCGGCATCGATATTCGCGATGGCCTACAGTATGAATGTATCAACTGTGGCGCCTGTATCGATGCCTGTGACCAAACCATGGACCGCATGGGCTATGAACGCGGACTGATAAGCTATACCACCGAGCATAAGCTTGAAGGGAAGAAGACGGCAGTTATGCGACCCAAACTGGTCGGTTATGGCGTCGTTATGACCATTGTCACGGCCATGTTTATCTACTTAGCCATGTCCGTGATGCCCATGGAATTGGATGTCATTCGTGACCGTAACCAGCTTTATCGCGTCAACAATCAAGGACTGATTGAGAATACCTACACGCTGAAAATCCTCAATAAGACCCAAAGTGATGAAACCTATACCCTCTCGGTTAAAGGGCTAAAAGACGTGCAATGGTACGGCCCACAAACCGTTAAAGTGCAAGCGGGAGAAGTGTTCTCACTGCCCATCAGTTTAGGCGTAGACACCTACGAGATGACCCAACGCATTGCTGACATCACGTTTGTCATGGAGCGTGCATCGGGCGACAAACAAAAAGAGGTCCAAGCGGAAAGCCGCTTTATTACAGACCTTTAATCAGCCACCCAACTGATTGGTAACAAGGGCGCATGCAGCGCCCTTTTTATTTGTTACCATGACACTTCTGTGCTGAATGAGTAGCAAACCATGACTGAACTTGGCTTTGATTTTCACGCCCTCACCCCTGAGCATCAACTGGATGCCATTGAGTCGGTAGGGATTTACCCACAATCGGGTTTACTTGCACTGAACAGCTACGAGAATCGGGTTTACCAATTTGTTGCCGACGATAGCAAGCGCTACGTGGTGAAGTTTTATCGCCCTGCGCGCTGGATAGACGAGCAAATTCTTGAAGAACATGCGTTTTGCCAAGAGTTAGTCGACGCAGAGGTTCCCGTCGTTGCCCCACTTGTTCGCGAAGGGACCAGCTTGTTTCATTTCAACGGCTACCGTTTTGCATTGTTTCCCAGCGTGGGTGGGCGCAACTTTGAAGTCGATAACTGGGACCAGCTCGAAGCGGTTGGCCGCTACCTTGGCCGTATTCACCAAGTCGGTGCCGCTCGACCTTTTCAGGCACGTGCGCGATTTGATCTCGACACCCACCTCTACCAACCTCGCCAAGCATTGACTCATGCGAGCCTGATCCCTGATGGGATTAAATCGACCTTTTTCTCCGATCTTGACCGATTGATCGATGCCATTAGCGAAAGATGGCATACCAACTGGCCGATTATCCGTTTGCACGGCGACTGCCATCCCAGCAATATTCTATGGCGCGATGGCCCGTTATTTGTCGACTTTGACGACACCCGTAATGGCCCCGCGATTCAAGATCTGTGGTTGTTTTTAAACGGCAGCCGTGCCGATCAGCTAGCCCAACTCGATACCCTTGCCGACGGCTATCGTGAGTTTAGTGAATTTCCCGCTGACCAATTGCAACTGATCGAGCCATTACGTGGTCTGAGAATGGTGCACTATATGGCGTGGTTAGCAAAACGCTGGCAAGACCCGGCATTTCCACGTGCATTCCCTTGGTTTGCTGAGGCAAAATACTGGGAAAGTCAGGTGCTTGCTTTTAAAGAGCAGCTTGCCGCCTTACAAGCGCCATCGCTTACCTTGTACCCGTAAGCGTTCAACCGATAACGGAGAGTCATTCAATGATGCTGAAAAAACTGCTTCCTATCTTGCTCGTACTCGGCCTTGCGGCCTGCTCTGAGCCTGAAACCGTCGAGTCGACAAGCCAACAGGCCACGACGCAAAACCAAACCCAAACTGAGCCAGCAGAAGCAATCGACGTCCCCGCCGCCAAACCCGGCCGCTTCAAGGCGGGAGAGGATTATCAAATCCTAGACACCGCAGCGACCGACACCCCAACGGTGACCGAGTTCTTCTCGTTTTACTGTCCGCACTGCTTCCAATTTGAGCCACTGGTTCAGCAGTTGAAGCAGCAAGTGCCTGATAATGCCAAAGTAGTGAAAAATCACGTTTCTTTCATGGGCGGCAACATGGGTGAAGTGGTCACACGCGCCTATGCAACCGCCGTGGTCTTAAACGTTGAAGACACCATGATCCCGGTGATTTTTGACCGCATTCATGTGGCCCAAAATGCGCCTAAGTCGCTAGATGACGTTCGCCAGATGTTTGTCGACAACGGTGTCGACGGCAAAGAGTTCGATTCGGCTTACAACAGTTTTGCCGCCAACTCGATGGCCAAACGATTTGATCAATCTTTTGAAAAAGCCGGCCTACGCGGCGTGCCTGCGGTGATCGTGAACGGTAAATATCACGTGACACCGAAAACCGTCGAAACCCCTGAAGAGTACTTCCAACTGATTAACTTCCTGTTAAGCCAGAAGTAATCAACTGACTTGGGCGTTGAGATGGCGAAGTAAGCCATCCATCGCCCGATATCCTAAGGCCTCAGCAAGGTGAGGGCGGCTTATCACCTCCGCTTCGGCCAGATCGGCAATCGTCCTCGCCACTTTAATGATCCTATGGTATGCCCGCACCGACAGTCCTAATCGATGCAATGCCTGTTCGAGAAATGCGGCATCCGCCTGCGCAAGCTGACAATATTCCTCCATTTCGCGATTGCTGAGTAACGCATTCACTTTCCCTTGCCTCGCCAACATACGCGCACGGGCACACGCGACTCTTTCCCGTACCTTTGCGGTTGATTCACCACGGTCGCCACCGCTCGATAGCATCCCGCGCGGCAATGCCGGGATCTCAATTGACATATCAAACCTATCCAGCAAAGGGCCAGATAAACGCGCCAAATAGCGCAACACTTGCTGTGGATTAGAGCGCGCCAACTCGCCTTCATGATGGCCTGTCGGGCTCGGGTTTAATGCGCCAATCAACTGAAAGCGGGCGGGGAAACGGGTTTTACCGTTAGCACGCGAGATAATAATTTCACCCGACTCCAGCGGTTCGCGAAGCGCATCGAGCACACGACGCTCAAATTCTGGCATTTCATCCAAAAACAGCACCCCTTGGTGCGCTAATGAGATCTCCCCGGGACGCGGGACCGTTCCGCCTCCGACCAGCGCCGCCATAGAGCTGGAGTGATGAGGACTGCGAAACGGTCGCTGACGCCAGTTTCCCTCATGCAAAGGTTGCTGGGTTAATGACGTGACCGCGGCGGAAGCTAACGCTTCTTCGTCGTTCATGGGAGGAAGCAAGTCGCACAAGCGCGACGCTAACATGGTTTTTCCTGTTCCCGGCGGTCCAACAAACAACAAGTTATGTGAACCACTGGCGGCGATTTCTAACGCGCGTTTGCCTTGCTGTTGGCCGATGATGTCACGTAAGCAGCGGGTTGGCGCCGGCGTCGTATCACTATGTGGTGTCGCGTTAAGCTGCAAACTCTGTTGGCCAGCTAGGTGCTGACACACTGCGATTAAATCGGGCGCTGACACGTGGCGCTCGCTGTCCACCAACGCCACTTGGCTAGCGTTATCATCAGGAACCACGAGCGCACGCTGCGCTTTTTGGCTGGCAAGTGCAGCTGGTAATGCCCCTTTGACGGGGCGCAACTGCCCGGATAACGCCAGCTCACCGAGAAACTCAAATTCATGCAGCCGTTTCGCTGGAATTTGCCCGGAGGCGACCAAAATGCCAAGCGCGATAGGCAAATCAAAACGCCCTCCTTCTTTCGGTAAATCCGCCGGTGCTAAATTGACAGTAATACGCCGTGATGGGAATTCAAAATTGGAGGTCACAATGGCACTTCTGACCCGATCGCGCGCTTCTTTGACCGTGGTTTCCGGTAACCCCACCAGCGCAAACCCTGGCAATCCATTGGAAATGTGGACTTCAACCGTCACATTGGGAGCCTCTACCCCGACACACGCTCGGCTATGCACAATCGCTAGCGCCATGACTCTATCCTGCCATTACTATGAAACCTTGCGCTTATGGTGACGAGAGAATTTGTGATTCAGAGTAATTTTTTCTTGTCATGCGAGTGAGGTCTGTGATACCACTACAAATGCACAACAATTAAACATGAGACTCGGCGCTAGATCGAGTTCATGACTGACCTGTAACAAGCAGGCGCAAACAAAAACATAATTAACAAAACGCCCAAAAATGGGCGACTAACGACAAGAAAAGACAGACAAATGCCAAACTTCGCTACCGTCCTCATTATTCGCCTTATCGTGGTCATTCTACCGCGAGGGGTGTAGGTACGCGAAACACAGCAGCAAACATCGCAACCAAGCCCCCGCACCCAACCAGGTTCGGGGGCTTTTTTCATTCATGTGGCCAAGCCACACAAAAACGGAAGCAGAAAAAATGGAGAGCGCAGACACTGACTATTCGCACACCTGCCCTCCCCGCTCATTCGGGGAGGGGCGACGATGACAGGTGCACAATGGGTTGTGGAAGCCTTACGTAAGCAAGGCGTTGAAACGGTATTTGGTTATCCCGGTGGCGCCATCATGCCAGTCTATGATGCGCTATACGACGGCGGCGTCGAACACATTTTATGTCGCCATGAACAAGGCGCTGCCATGGCCGCCATCGGTTATGCTCGTGCTAGCGGGCGTCCCGGCGTCTGCCTAGCGACCTCTGGCCCCGGCGCGACGAATCTGATCACCGGATTGGCCGATGCCATGATGGACTCCGTCCCAGTGGTCGCCATCACAGGCCAAGTGGCCAGCCCATTAATCGGCACGGATGCTTTCCAAGAAATTGATGTCTTAGGTTTGTCTTTGGCCTGTACCAAACATAGCTTTTTGGTCACAGATCCCGCTGACCTCACCGCCACGCTCGAAAAGGCGTTCGTCGTGGCACAATCAGGCCGCCCGGGGCCTGTGTTAGTCGATATTGCTAAAGACGTACAGCAAGCGCTGATCCCTGCGCCCCGTGAGGCCTCAGTGCCTGCGCCCACCGGCGTCCCTCTGGATGCTGTCGCGCTCGAACATGCCAATGCGCTTATCCAAAAAAGCGAGCGCCCTATGCTGTATGTCGGTGGTGGCGTGGTGTTAGGCAAAGCAACGGCGGCGCTTCGTGACTATCTTACTCGCAGTCAAATGCCCGTTGTCAGCACCCTTAAAGGGCTAGGCACCGTCAACAAAGACTACCCGCACTATTTAGGCATGTTGGGTATGCACGGCACCAAAGCCGCCAACCTTGCGGTACAGCAATGTGATTTGTTGATTGCTGTCGGGGCCCGTTTTGATGATCGCGTCACCGGGAAGCTCGATACCTTTGCTCCTCACGCAAAGGTAGTACATGTGGATATTGATGCCGCAGAATTAAACAAGCTGCGCCGCGCACAAGCACCGGTTTGCGCAGAGCTGAATGCCGTCTTACCCAAGCTCGCCACGCCCCACACCTCACCAGCATGGCGAGAGCAAGTACACCACTGGCAACAGCAGCATGCATGGCGTTACGACCATCCCGGCGATGCCATTTATGCGCCCGCGCTACTGAAAACCTTATCAGACAGCATGCCGGAACAAACCGTGATCGCCACCGATGTCGGTCAGCATCAAATGTGGGTCGCCCAGCATGTGACGCCTAGCGAGCCCGAAAACCTATTGACCTCGGCAGGACTTGGCACCATGGGATTTGGTTTACCCGCCGCGATGGGTGCGAAGATCGCACGCCCCCACGATGAAGTGGTACTGGTGACCGGTGATGGCTCATTTATGATGAATATCCAAGAGCTTGGTACCTTAAAACGCCGAGGCATCGGCGTGAAAATCATCCTGCTCGACAATCAACGCTTAGGCATGGTGCGCCAGTGGCAACAGCTCTTTTTTGATCAGCGCTACAGCGAGACCAATTTATCTGACAACCCTGATTTTCTCACCTTAGCGCGCGCCTTTGACATACCGGGACACCGTATCCGCTGCAAAGAAGAAATACATGCTGGGCTGACCATGATGATGGGCCATCCCGGTCCTTACCTGCTACACGTTGCTATCGATGAAATGGAAAATGTTTGGCCGCTGGTGCCACCCGGTGCGGCCAACCAACAAATGATGGAGCAAAGCTGATGACACAACACCAATTTTCGATTCACGCTACCCACAGTCCAGAATTATTGGAGCGCATCTTGCGCGTGATCCGTCACCGTGGTTTTACCGTGCGTCAGCTCAATGTCTCCATGCCCACAGCGGCGGGCGAGGTAATCTTTGACGTGACCGTCGAAAGCCAACGCGCGATCGAGACCTTGCGACCACAACTGACTAAGCTATGGGACGTGGTTGAGGTACTCACTCCCTCAACCCAATCACATTCCCTACGCGCATAAAAAAGGAAAATAACATGTCGACAAATACCGCTGATTACATTTGGTCTAACGGTGAAATGATCGCTTGGCAGGATGCCACTGTGCACGTACTGACTCACGCGATGCATTATGGTACCTCCGTCTTTGAGGGGATCCGTTGTTACGACACCCCAAACGGCCCGGTGGTCTTTCGCCATCGTGAGCATATGCAGCGCTTAAAAGACTCTGCCAAAATCTACCGCTTCCCGATCCCCTTTAGTGTCGATGCCCTAATGGAAGGGTGCCGTGAAACCCTGCGCGTTAACCAACTACGCTCAGCATATATCCGTCCATTAGGCTTTGTCGGTAACGTGGGTTTAGGCGTTTGTCCGCCTGTAGATACAGAAATGGATGTCATCATTGCCGCGTTCAGTTGGGGCAGCTACCTCGGTGAAGATGCGCTGGCCCAMGGCGTGGATGCGATGATCTCAAGCTGGAACCGCGCCGCCCCAAACACCATCCCCACCGCCGCTAAAGCTGGCGGAAACTATTTATCCCGCCACCAGCGCGATTTTGCCAGGGATCACCCGTGACTCGATCATCACCCTTGCAAAAGAGCAGGGCTACACCGTGCGCGAAGAGCCGATTGCACGCGAAGCGCTTTATCTGGCCGATGAGGTGTTTATGACTGGCACCGCGGCCGAGATTGTGCCCGTACGTAGCGTCGACCAGATCACGGTCGGCGAAGGCCAACGAGGCCCGATCACCGCCGCGTTACAACAAGCCTTTTTCGGCTTGTTTGATGGTACCACCGACGACAAATGGGGCTGGCTTGACCCCGTTAACCCTCAGCACAGCGAATAAAGGCAAAGGAGCCGTAATTATGCCAACCTATCGTTCCGCTACTACCACCCACGGTCGCAACATGGCAGGGGCGCGCGCGTTATGGCGCGCCACTGGCGTCAAAGATGACGACTTTGGCAAACCCATTATTGCCGTGGTGAACTCCTTTACCCAGTTTGTTCCCGGTCATGTCCATCTCAAAGACATGGGCCAGCTGGTGGCGAAAGAAATCGAGCAAGCCGGCGGTATCGCCAAAGAGTTCAATACCATCGCGGTCGATGACGGTATCGCTATGGGTCACGGCGGCATGCTCTACTCGTTGCCTTCGCGCGAGATCATTGCCGATTCCGTGGAGTACATGGTCAATGCGCACTGTGCCGACGCCATGGTGTGTATTTCTAACTGCGACAAGATCACTCCGGGCATGCTGATGGCCGCTATGCGCCTGAATATCCCGGTAATCTTTGTGTCGGGCGGCCCCATGGAAGCGGGCAAAACCAAACTGTCCGATCAAATCCTCAAGCTCGATTTGGTCGATGCCATGATGCAAGGCGCCAATCCGGACGTCTCCGATGAGCAAAGCGAGCAAATCGAACGCTCCGCTTGCCCAACCTGTGGCTCGTGCTCTGGCATGTTTACCGCCAACTCGATGAACTGTTTGACCGAAGCGCTGGGGCTGAGCCAGCCGGGTAATGGTTCCATGCTCGCCACCCATGCCGACCGAGAGCAATTGTTCATCAACGCCGGTAAACGCATTGTGGGCCTGACCAAGCGCTACTACGAGCAGGACGATGACAGCATCTTGCCACGCAATATCGCCAATCGCGCCTCGTTTGAAAATGCCATGGCGCTGGATATTGCCATGGGTGGGTCCACCAACACGGTGTTACACCTACTCGCCGCCGCGCAAGAAGGCGAGATTGATTTTGATATGGATGACATCGATCGCATGTCTCGCCAAGTGCCTCACCTTTGCAAAGTCGCGCCGTCAACCCAGCAATATCATATGGAAGATGTGCATCGTGCTGGGGGTGTGATGGGCATTCTTGGGGAACTGCAGCGCGCGAACCTGCTCAATGTCAAACAACAAACCGTGCTGGGGATGAGCCTCGAGGAACAGCTCGCCCAGTATGACATCATGCAAACCGATGATGAGGACGTGAAGTCTTTTTATCGCGCCGGTCCCGCAGGCATCCGTACCACCCAAGCGTTCTCGCAACGTTGCCGTTGGGATACCCTGGATGATGATCGCCAATCCGGGTGTATTCGTGCCCATGAATACGCCTTTAGTCAAGACGGCGGCCTTGCCGTGCTACAAGGCAACATCGCCTTAAACGGCTGCATCGTCAAAACCGCAGGGGTGGATGAGAGCATACTGACCTTTGAAGGTCCCGCGGTCGTGTTTGAAAGCCAAGACAGCGCGGTAGATGCCATTTTAGGTGGCAAAGTGAAAGCGGGTGATGTGGTGGTGATTCGCTATGAAGGCCCGAAAGGTGGCCCAGGTATGCAAGAAATGCTGTACCCGACCACCTACTTAAAATCGATGGGATTGGGTAAATCCTGTGCCCTGCTGACCGATGGTCGCTTCTCCGGGGGGACATCTGGGCTGTCCATCGGTCATGTTTCGCCCGAGGCAGCCAACGGCGGCACCATCGCCTTAGTCGAAGATGGCGATCGGATTCGTATCGATATTCCTAGCCGCGAAATCAGCCTGCTGGTGGATGAAGCCACTCTCGCCACTCGCCGTGCTGAGGTGAACGCACGCGGTTGGAAGCCTAAAGACCGCCAACGCCAAGTCTCCTATGCGCTAAAAGCGTATGCCAGTCTCGCCACCAGTGCCG
Organism: Salinivibrio sp. IB574; assembly: GCF_001996205.1. Lineage (NCBI taxonomy): Bacteria > Pseudomonadati > Pseudomonadota > Gammaproteobacteria > Vibrionales > Vibrionaceae > Salinivibrio > Salinivibrio sp. IB574. Next base: position 9,343 of record NZ_MUFN01000050.1, read on the forward strand.
ATAAAGGTGCAGTACGCGATCGCAGTAAGTTGGAGGAATAACCATGCAACAGGCGCAAACGTCACCCGAACAACCCATGGATGGCCCGGATTACTTAAGGAATATTTTACGTGCGCCTGTCTATGAAGTGGCGACTGTCTCGCCACTTCAGGCCATGAAGCGACTCTCTGAACGCTTAGGTAATCAGGTTCAGCTCAAACGTGAAGACCGTCAGCCCGTGCACTCATTTAAGCTACGCGGCGCGCATAACATGATGGCGCAGCTGACAGAGACGCAGAAAAAAGCGGGCGTGATCGCTGCATCAGCGGGTAACCACGCCCAAGGTGTCGCCCTGTCCGGCAATAAACTGGGTATCAAAGCCACCATTGTCATGCCCCGCACCACCCCCGCCATCAAAGTTGAGGCCGTTAAAGGCTTTGGGGGAAATGTAGTCCTACACGGCAATAACTTTGATGAAGCGAAAAGCAAAGCACAAGCGCTGGCCGACCAACACGGCTATACCTTTGTGCCCCCTTTTGATCATCCGCAGGTCATTGCCGGACAGGGCACGATCGGGCTGGAGCTGGTGCAACAAAACAGCCACCTTGATTACATTTTTGTCCCGGTCGGCGGCGGTGGTATTGCTGCCGGTGTGGCGGTGCTTATCAAGCAGCTTATGCCAAATATCAAGGTGATCGGAGTGGAGGCAGAAGACTCCGCATGTCTACGTGCCGCCTTGGATGCAGGCTTTCCCGTCACCTTGGAGCGGGTGGGAACCTTTGCCGACGGTGTGGCGGTTAAACGGATTGGTGACGAATCATTTCGACTGTGTCAGCAATATCTGGACGACAGTATTACCGTCTCAAGTGATGCGATTTGTGCTGCCGTACAAGATATTTTCGAAGACACGCGCGCGATCTCTGAACCGTCAGGTGCCTTGGCACTCGCCGGTCTCAAGCATTATGTAGATAAGCACCAACTACAAAACAAGCAATTGGGTGCGGTCCTGTCGGGTGCCAACACCAACTTCCACTCACTACGCTACGTGTCTGAGCGTGCTGAATTAGGAGAGAAACGTGAAGGCCTACTGGCGGTGACTATCCCCGAACAAACCGGTGCATTTTTACAGTTTTGCGATATCCTCGGTGGCCGCGCGGTTACCGAATTTAACTACCGCTATGGCGACGACCAGTTGGCCAATATTTTTGTTGGGGTACGTTTACTGGGCGGGCAAGAAGAGCTCGACAGTATTCTGCATGATTTGCGCCAAGCCGGTTATCCGGTCGAGGACTTATCTGACGATGAGATGGCCAAGGTACACGTACGCTACATGATTGGTGGGCGACCCTCGGTGCCGCTTAACGAGCGCCTGTATAGCTTTGAGTTTCCGGAATACCCCGGGGCATTACTGCACTTTTTGCAAACCTTGGGCACCCACTGGAACATTAGCTTATTCAACTACCGCAACCATGGCTCAGATTATGGCCGTGTGCTGTGTGGATTTGAGCTTGGCGAGCAGGACTTACTCGCGTTTACCGCCCATTTGCGTGAACTGGGTTATGCGTGGAAGGACGAAACGGCTAATCCAGCCTATCGCTTCTTTCTCTCTCGCCGTTAAGCGAATAAAACAAAAAGGCCCGACAGGGGATGTCGGGCCGATAACAGAGGTTAGACGCGCTTATCTGGCGAGAGTGATACCAGATACTCGGCAATCGATAAGGCATTATCCATCACCGTTTGGCGCGCCACTTGAGGCAACTGGCTTAACAGACTGGTCAGAGCCGCTAAATCATCGCGGTGAGAGAAGGCAATATCTCGCTCGTCTGTTTCACCGTAAATAAACCAATTAAATGGGCGACCAGTGATCTCTGCAATCGTGATGAGCGCGAGAATCTTAGGATCGGTCTTTCCCGACTCCACATCCAAGTAGGTTTGGCGCGCCACATTCAAACGCTTCGCCATGTCTACTTGGGTTATTTTACTGAATTCCCGTGCTTCACGGATCCGTTGCGCCATGCGCGCTGTCGAAATCACCATGGTCCATGCCTCATCTCTGTTACCCGGGCCGTTTAAACATCGGCTCCCGTCACATCACCGACCTTGCATTATGCATGGCTCGGCGGGCCTATCATGGGCGTTGTCATCGATAGTGTGATGCTACGCTGCTGATGCCTACCTCAGTAAGCAGGCACTTACCCGCATATCTAATCAGGCAGGCAGGCCTTTAGGCACGCTGTGCGGCCTTAGAATAGTTCACCAAGAATGAGGCCATGTTCACGCTCTGGTTCAAGATCGCCGTACGTGCTTCATGCGGTAAACGAGAGAAGTGCTCCAACAAGCGGTTCACATCTTGCTTGTACTGCACATCGTGCATCTCGACATCTTCATCGCCATACACAAACCAAACTAATGGACGTTCAGTCAGCTCAGCGATGTTCGACAACATGCGTACACGCGGTTCGGTTTTACCGTTTTCGATATCCAAGTAAGTTTGACGTGCGACATTGAGTAGCTTAGCCATTTTTACTTGAGTGATCCCTTTCCACTCACGGGCTTCTTTGATGCGCTTAGCGACTTGGTTTTTAGAGTCAATCATTGCTTCCTCTCTACAACTTATCAATGTTGGTACTTGTCCATCGACTATGCACAATGCAGGCCAAGTTATTAGACAGGACTAAAAGCAATAAAAATCATAAACTTATGGTATAGAACAGCGTTCTGTTTGTATTTTCAGGCGGGATGCCTGAGATTAAGTGCAAAATGATTTGCATTTTGCAAAATGTATCACTGCAGATCGCATTTTTGTAGCAAAACGGCAGTAATTGATAAAAGATCAACCACGCTCCTAGTCAGAGCGTGGTGAATGTTAGGCAGGTTTACTCTACAGTAACGGCTTTAGCAAGGTTACGAGGTTGGTCGACATCCGTGCCTTTAATCAAGGCCACATGATACGACAGTTGCTGCATCGGGATGGTGTAGAACACCGGGGCGATGATGTCATCCACGTGTGGCATGGCGATAATGTTCATCCCCTCTTCCGGTGTAAAGCCGGCATCTTGATCGGCAAACACATACAGTTGACCACCACGAGCTCGGACTTCTTCGATATTGGATTTAAGCTTTTCCAACAGCTCATTATTCGGAGCAATCACAATCACTGGCATGTCGGCATCAATCAGCGCCAGTGGACCGTGCTTTAGCTCACCAGCGGCATAAGCCTCAGCGTGAATGTAAGAGATTTCTTTTAGCTTTAGCGCGGCTTCTACAGCAATCGGATAAAACTCACCACGCCCTAAGAACAGTGAGTGATGCTTGTCGGCAAAGTCTTCCGCAAGTTGCTCAATGGCTTTATCAAAGGTCAGCGCTTGCTCGATGCTTGAAGGCAGATGATGCAAGGCATCGACAATCTCACGCTCTTTTTCGTATCCGATGGTGCCCTGCATTTTACCCAGTGCGGTGACCAACATCAGCAGGGCAGAAAGCTGGGTGGTAAAGGCTTTGGTCGATGCAACACCGATTTCTGCGCCCGCGCGCGTCATAAATGCCAGATCGGATTCACGTACCAACGAGGAGCCCGCCACGTTGCAAATGGTCATGGTGGCCATATAGCCACGCTCTTTGGCCAAACGCAGCGCTGCTAGCGTATCTGCGGTCTCACCAGACTGCGATAAGGTGATCAATACACTGTTCGGACGGGTGACAAACTGGCGATAGCGAAACTCTGACGCGATTTCCACATCACAGCTTATCCCTGCCAGCGATTCAAACCAATAACGCGCCACCATGCCCGCGTTATACGAAGTACCACAGGCAATGATTTGAATATGCTGCGCTTTAGCAAGAATATCGCTAGCACCGTTACCAATCGCATCCACAATCACATGATCGTTGCCCAAACGCCCTTCCATGGTATTGGTAAGCGCAGTCGGTTGCTCGTAAATCTCTTTTTGCATGTAATGGCGATATTGGCCTTTGTCCGCCGCGTCGTACTGGGCGCTTGCTTCATGCACTTCACGCTCAACCGGCGTACCTTCTTGGTTGTAAATCACCACTTCACGACGACTAATATCCGCTACATCGCCCTCTTCAAGGTAGATAAAGCGACGAGTGACATTGAGCAGTGCTAGCTGATCAGAGGCGAGAAAGTTTTCTCCCACACCCAGGCCAATCACCAATGGGCTGCCTGAACGAGCCGCAATCAAACGCTCAGGTTGGTTTTTATCCATCACCACAGTGCCATACGCGCCTTCAAGCTGACTGACCGTGCGCTGGAAGGCGGCAAGGAGATCGCCACATTGACGACGCTCCCAATCAACGAGGTGAGCAATCACTTCGGTATCGGTTTGGGAGTGGAATTGATAACCACGCGCTTGCAATTGTTCGCGCAAGCTGTGGTGATTTTCGATAATGCCGTTATGCACAATGGCAATATCATCGCCAGACATGTGTGGGTGCGCATTGGCTTCGCTTGGCTCACCGTGCGTTGCCCAGCGCGTGTGCGCAATCCCTGTGCCTCCCGCAGGGTTGGCGTCAGCCACTGCGTCCGAGAGCGCCGCCACTTTACCCAGTCGGCGTAAACGCGTCATCTGCCCGCTCTTTGTATCGGTAATGGCGACCCCTGCTGAGTCGTATCCGCGATATTCTAAGCGACGTAAGCCTTCAACCAGAATTTCTGCCACATCACGCTGCGCCACAGCGCCTACAATTCCACACATAGTGAGTCCTTATACATTGTCTACACAGATAACGTCTGTGCCGGTTTGTTCTATCGCGCGCCGAGTGTCTTCATCCAACGCATTATCGGTGATCAAGGTGTCGATACTGGACCACGCAAGCTCCAAGTTAGGGATCCGACGGCCAATTTTTTCAGACTCGATCATCACCACCACCTCTCGTGCGACCTCCGCCATCACGCGAGTCAGGCCCGTCATCTCGTTAAAGGTGGTCGTACCG
>NZ_MUFN01000051.1:0-10045 GCF_001996205.1 Salinivibrio sp. IB574
GAACTGGTATACCGCTGGCGTGTACTCTCAAATACTTTTTCCATGGATTATTATGGTTTTTATTAATAGCACTGTTGCTCATTTACCTAATATCCTTAACTTGCAGAAAAAGGCGCTAACTTTCGAAATATATAATTTCATTTTTCGTGTCATTGCTATTTTAATCGGCGGTATGTTTAACGATGAATACTTGACACTGGCTCTGTTTTCTATGGTTGGCTTTTTCATGTTGATTTATAGACTTGTTTGGATAATGCAGGCGCTCAAGAAACATAACTTGGAGGTTGTTCAGTAACATGGCTGGTATTTATGGTGTGTTAACTAAAAACAATGGCTTAAATATACAAGCTTCTGACTTGTTTTATTCTTCATCTTTTGAGAATGTTATCACGGATGATTTTAAAACGGATGGCTTATATTATGGTCGTTCATCACTGCATAAGTTTGCCAATGACAAGGTTGTTTACGAAAACGATGAGTACATCGTGGTGTTCGAGGGGCTTATATATAATGAAATAAGCACCTCAGTTGGTGAGTTTATTGTTGAAGCCTATTTAGAATCAAAAGAAAAGTTCGCGGCAAAACTGAAGGGTCAATTTTGCGGATTTATCTACTCTAAAAATGACCAAGATATTTTCGTCTTCAATGATCAACTTGGAACTAAGCCAATTTATTTCCATGATTCCAAAGATTACTTTATTTTTGCCTCTGAACTGAAAGTGGTCACCAGTTTGCTCGATAAAATTGGAATCAAAAAGCAGTTGGATTACGACGCTGTTTATTGCATGCTGACTTATGGTCACATGCTTGACGACGTGACATACGAGAAAAATACCAAAAAATTAAAACCATTCAGTTTGTTGCATACTGGCATTGGTTCAACGTTATCCCTATCTCAATACGACCAATTTAACTATCAAGCTAATGAAGAAATCACGCTTGATGACGCAATCGCAAAAATCGATTTGCACCTGAAAACCAGTGTCAACAACTGTTGGAGTAAAGATAGAGAGTATGATTATTCTCACTGCTCTCAACTTAGTGGCGGGCTTGATAGCCGTGTGAATCTGTTTGTTGCCAAGAGTCTTGGGTTTGACGATGTGACGACGATTACCTTTTCTCAATCAGGTAGTAGTGACGAGAAAATCGCGCAAGAGATTGCCACTAAAGAGAGTTATAAGCATGTTTACTATAGCCTCGATAACGGTTTGCACCTTGAGAAGAATCTCGAAAATTATATTGGTGCCAATGACGGTCTAAATAACCTTATCGGTTCGGCTGCAGGGTATGACTTTCTGCAAACCATAAACACGCAAAATTTCGGTAGTCTGCATAGTGGTCAAATAGGCGATATCTTATTTGGTTCATACGTTAAGGCAGACTATAAAGTCGAGAAAAATATGGCGACGGATCAGCACGCTTTACTCGACCGAATTTCTTTCATCGATGATTTTAGAAGCCGCTATCGAAATAATCCAGAACAATTCGCCTACGAGCAACGCGTGCCTAACTGTACATTGAATGGTGACAGAACAATCTCTCACATCGCAGATATACAGTCTCCATTTTATGATAAGCAGCTGATTCAACTCTGTTTATCTCTTCCTTGGCGCTTTAAGAAAAATGAAGAGATCTACCTGCATTGGTTTAACAAGTGTTGTACCAGAGTGAGTGAGTATGAATGGGAGTCAGCAGGGGTAAAGCCAAAAGCGATTAAGTTCGTGCGTTTGGCGCAGATTGTTAAGCGCTATAAGAATGGGGCTATGCGCAGGTTAGGCTTTAATATCAATGATATGAACCCAGTTGATGTGTGGTTAAGGAATAACCCTAGAATCATGGCAAACATTGACCGAATTTACAATCAGTATATCTCGTTGATTGAGGATGATGAGCTAAGAGCAGTGGTTGAGAAAATGTACAATACCGATGTGAAGTACAGTCACTACGGCAGAAACAATAAGTTTATTGTGATTACATTGTTGATGGGACTGAAATTACATTTTCCACAAGGGTTTGGAGAAAGTAAGCCAAGTGGTCAATAAAGTAATGTTCATTCAGGGCTCTAGATAAACTCAGTTTGAATGATGTTCACTAGCGTTTTTTTAGCCCCAATTTGGACTAAAGAATAAATACATTGAACAGTCTGTCCGTTACTCGTTTAATATTAACATTTGAATCTCTGTTGTTGGTTTGAATGATTATAGATTTTTATGAATGATCTTGTTGAAAAGAGTAGATTCAAAATTGACCTAGCGAAATATTTTTTCACGGTCACTTTGGTTTCTGTATTCTTCCTGCCGAAACTCGACATCGATGGGATTAGTCTTGGGCTAGATAATATCCTAATTCTAGGAATTGGCCCGCTGATTTTACTTTATCGAATGAAAATATCGACCAACTCATACGTATTGGTCCTTATGGCTTGGTTGTTTCTTGCTGTTATCTCAACGGTTTCTGGTTATGCTCTTCTGGGGGTTCCCGTTAGTTTTAGCGATTTCAGTGAGTTAATTTATTTATCTCAGCCTTTGCTGTTTCTATTATGCGTTTATCCCGTATCTCGCCGCTTCCTTTACGAGAATACCTATAAAATATTTTATTATGGTTCCTTTGTGTTTGTTTTTATAGGATTTATGCAATATTTCGACCTGCTTGGGATCGGTGTGTTAATTTCTCGCATGTATGCTAAGGGAATTCATTTAGAATTTGCCATCGATCCTTATTTTAAACGAGTGACTCTAACCAGCCCTGGACCTAATGATGGTGCGGTATTGTGTTCCTTCTTCTTGGTGTTTAATTTTCTTATGTATTCTTTAAATAAGAGAAAGATCCATTTTCTGTTGCTTTTTTTACTAGCGGCTTGTTTGCTCTTCACATCGAGTAGGACCATCGTTGTAGGTGTCGCTTCTTCATTGCTACTCGGCTTTTTTATTTCTAAACGCATTTCTATCTTTAGAAAGCTGTTTTTGTTTTTGTTAATGTTCATCGGTGCTTCCTTTTTATTACCTTATGTTTCTCATATTTCTCAAGGGCTGGTTTCGGCCTGGAATGGAGAAAACTCTTCTCTTTTGCAGCGTTTTGAACTATGGCACGATGCGTTACTATTATTCAGTCAATCTCCTGTTGTAGGGTGGGGACCAGCTAAGCAATTACACTCTACATTGGTGGATGGTGAATACTTTTTACTGTTGAGGCGTTATGGAGTTTTGGGCACTTCGATCGTGTTATCGATGATTGCATTTCCATTTTTCCTATATTGTCGTAAGAAAAAGAGAGTGTTCGTTGATAATGAACTGTTTCTACAGTTTTCATTCATGATGGTACCTATAGCTGCTTCAACGATGCTGACGAACAATTTTTATTCGGCATACATACCATTTTTACCATTTGCTCTTATTTCGGTTTTAGCATTGAAATTTTCTTTTAGTAAAAAGCAGTTAAGGAAAATTAATCACTCGAATTATGAGTTGAGTAAATAGTTTTTGCTCAAATCATAACCGAGTAGTGTTGTTTCAATTTGAAGAGAAATTAATCATTATTAAGTAGCGGTATTGGAATGACTAACCTAATTTATTACCTAGCCAAAATAATTAAGAAATCAAGACTGTCAGCAATTAAGTCTTCTGATATACATCCCTCTTCGAAAATCGAATCTGGTTCCAATGTCGTGAACAGCAGTATGGGCAAACACTCTTTCTGCGGTTACAACTGTGAAATTACTCAAACATCTATCGGATCATTTTGTTCTATCGCCAACGGTGTAATTATCGGTGGCGGCATGCATCCTATAGATTGGGTCTCCACATCGCCAGTGTTTTACCAAGGGCGCGATAGCGTCGCCAAAAAGTTTTCAACACATGCCCGTGAGGAAGTCAAACAAACCACTATCGGTCATGATGTTTGGATTGGTCAAAATGTGCTAATCAAACAGGGGGTAACTATCGGGACCGGTTCTGTGATTGGCATGGGCAGTGTTGTTATCAAAGACGTGGAGCCTTACACTATTGTTGCTGGCAACCCAGCCAGATTTATAAGATACCGGTTTGATAAAGAGGTTATTGAAGGTTTGTTGGCTTCACTGTGGTGGGACATCGAAGAGTCTAAACTGGAACAATTGGCCCAAGATATTAAATCACCTTTGACGTTTATTAATAAGCTTAAAAATGAAGAAAAAAGTACTAATAGGGTATAACTATATCCTGCATTATAGAAAGCCGTTTTTTAATGAGCTTGCAAAACACTACGATGTAACTGTATTGCACTCTGGTGAAATTAGTGTCAATGAGAATGATGATTTCTCGGAGTTAATTGTCTCAACTCGTAAGCTTGGCCCCTTCTTCTTACAGAGAAAGCTGATAAAAGAGTGCTTTAGCAAAGAGTATGACTTTGTCATTTTGTTATTTGATGTTAGGTGGGTATTCACTGTATTGACTTTGCTTCTTAATAAGGTTTTGTTCAGAAACAAGAAAATCATTCTCTGGGGGGCGTGGATAACCAAGAGCAATATCGCAAACCAGGTGAGAATGGCTTTATCAAAAATGGTGTATGCAAATGTTTATTACACTGCAGAAGCACGCCGAGACTTTGTGTTACGCGGGCTGAAACCTGACAATCTTTATGTCGCTAATAATACTTTTGATGTTGAGAACAAATCAAAATCCTATGAGCACGATAATAAATTTCGCTTGCTATTTGTTGGTAGTTTAGACGCGCGTAAGAATAATATTGATCTAATCGAAGCATATAAAAATACCTTAGAACATATACCTGAGAACATTACTTTAACTTTTGTTGGCGATGGGAAGGAAAACGAAGTGCTTCGCTCTTTGGTTGACCGCCTTGCAATCGCGGATCGTGTTGATTTTGTTGGAAGACTCGAAAACCCATTAGAGCTTGTTCAATATTATAACGAAGCGCTTGTTTCTATCTCTTATGGGCAAGCAGGTCTTTCAGTATTGCAGAGTTTAGGCTTTGGCGTTCCTTTTATCACTCACCGAGACGCGATTAGCGGTGGGGAAAAATCAAACATAAAGCACGGTATTAATGGTTCCTTCTGTGATGATAGAATGGCTCTAGAGAAGGAAATTATTAAGTTTGCCAACGATGATCATTTAGCTCGTAAGATGGGTGAAAATGCCTATAACTATTATTCACGATTTTGTACCATTGAAAACATGGTTCAGGGGTTTGTAGACGCAATAGAACACACCAACTTATCTTGCGTTGATGAGAGCTGAGAGGAGTTAATGAGTAATATCACACATAAAATTTGTACTCAATGCGTTATGGATACCACCGATTCGAAAATCGTTTTCGATGAGAACGGAGTTTGCGATCATTGTAATACGTATTTGAATGATATTTTGCCAAAGTGGAATCCAGAGGGGTTAGATGATTCACAGCTTGAACAATTGGCAGAAAGAATTAAAAAAGAGGGCCAAGGGCAAGATTTTGATTGCATTATCGGAATGAGTGGTGGCATTGATAGCTCTTACCTTCTTTATCTAGCAAAAGAGAAACTGGGTCTACGGCCGCTTGTTTTCCATGTGGATGCGGGGTGGAACTCTCAGGAAGCGGTCACTAACATTGAGCGCTTGGTAGACGGCTTAGATCTAGACTTATATACGGAAGTGATTGATTGGGAAGAGATGAAAGATCTACAGCTCTCTTTCTTTAAGTCCGGTGTTTCTCATATTGATACTCCACAAGATCACGCGTTTTTTGCAACTATGTACAAATTTGCCGACAAACATGGCGTAAAAAACATTTTGACCGGCGGTAATTACTCAACAGAGTGTATTCGAAATCCTTTAGAATGGATGTACTATCAGTCTGACTCAAGACAGTTAAAAGACATTCATAACCAGTTTGGTAGCAAACCCCTAAAACGATTTCCTGTCACTAACATACTATGGCATAAATTCTATCTTCCTTATTTTAAAGGAATAAAGGTAACTAGGCCTTTAGACTTTATGAAATATGATAAGGAACAAGCGACTAAGCTTCTTGAAGATAAGTTTGGTTATCAGCGCTACCCTCAAAAGCACTTTGAATCTCGGTTTACTCGTTTTTACGAGGGCTATTGGTTGCCTCAGAAATTTGGCTATGACACCCGAAAAGTACAGTTTTCTAGCCTTATTTTAACTGGGCAAATGACGCGTGAAGAGGCGCTTAAAGAGCTTGAAAAACCGGCCATGACTGAAGAGCAGATCAAACAAGAGTTTGAGTTTGTATCGAATAAGCTTGGTATTACGACCGAAGAGCTTCAGTCTTACTTTGATGCGCCTAATAAAACCTATCAAGACTATAAGTCTCAACAGGGGGTCTATGACATTGGTGCCAAAGTACTCCGATATTTAGGTGTCGAAAAGGGTGGTAAACGATGATCGCTATTGTCGATTATGGGCTAGGCAATATTCGAGCGTTTGCAAATATATATAAACGTTTAGGTATCCCCTACTTACTTGCTTCTGATGTCGAATCACTAAAGCAAGCGACCCATATTATTTTGCCTGGAGTTGGGTCTTTTGACTATGCGATGCAAAAACTGAATGAGTCGGGTTTGCGCGAGACACTTGATGACCTTGTACTCAACCAAAAGCTACCCGTGCTTGGTATCTGTGTGGGCATGCAGATCATGGCGCAATCAAGTGAAGAGGGGAGTTCTAACGGCTTGGGTTGGTTAGATACTCAAGTGGTAAAGTTTAGCCAAACAGGCACTAAATTTCCGCTTCCTCACATGGGATGGAACTCGTTAGAGCTTGTTGGAAATAGCCCTTTATTTGAGAATATTGAGCCTCAACCAGCGTTCTATTTTCTTCACTCTTATCATTTCAAGGCAGACTTCCTCTATTCTATAGCAAGTGCAAATTACTCAAGTGAGATCGCCTGTATTGTTCAGAAAGAAAATATTTATGGGATGCAATGTCATCCAGAGAAAAGTCATCATAATGGCATCACGTTACTAAAAAACTTTTACGAGGCCACAAATGCTTAGATCTCGCATCATTCCAGTGTTACTTGTACGTGATAAAGGCCTAATTAAAACGACAAAGTTTTCAGATGATAAGTATGTGGGTGATCCGTTAAATGCTGTGCGTATCTTTAACGAGAAAGAAGCCGACGAGCTCATGATCGTTGATATTGATGCAACGGTAAAAGACAAAGAGCCTGACTATCAGTCGATAGAGTATTGGGCGAGTGAGTGCCGTATGCCGCTCTGTTATGGCGGGGGGGTGAAAACCGTCGAACAGGCGCTAAAAATTCTATCATTGGGTGTTGAAAAAGTAGCGTTGAGCTCGTCTGTGATAGAGCGGCCTGAATTGATTAAAGACATCGCTTCTCAAGTTGGAAGTCAGAGTGTTGTTGCTGTTTTAGATGTCAAAAAGAAGCTCTTTGGTGGCTACAAAGTTTATACCCATAATGGTAAGAAAAGTACCGCTGTAAATTTATTCTCTGTCATTAAAGAGTTTGAACATCAAGGTGTAGGCGAAATTATCATCAACAACATTGATGCTGATGGTACTATGACTGGCTACGATACTCAACTCGTAGAAAAACTTCGAAGTCAAGTTAGTGTCCCCCTTACTTTTCTAGGTGGAGCAGGTTCTCACCAGGATTTAAAACATGTGATTGATCAGTATTCGCCGATCGGTGTCGCAGCGGGTAGTTTATTTGTATTCAAAGGAAAATACCGAGCAGTGCTTATCAATTACCCTAACTTAGAAGAAAAGAATTCATTATTTAAAAATTGATAGGTTGAGTATGAAACAAGTGCTTCAAAACATAGCCAACGGCGACACTAATGTTGTTGATGTTCCCTGTCCTCAAAGTAAATCGGGGCATTTACTCATTGCTACTAGTAAAACACTCGTTTCTGCTGGTACAGAGCGTATGCTGATTGACTTTGGTAAAGCAAACTTTATTGATAAAGCTAGGCAGCAACCCGATAAATTAAAAATGGTGCTCGGTAAGATTAAAACCGATGGCCTAATACCAACAGTTGAAGCGGTTCGTTCAAAGTTGGATCAACCCCTTCCTCTTGGTTACTGTAATGTTGGTACCGTGCTTGATAATGGTGGTACAGGTTTTGAAGTCGGTACTCGGGTTGTTTCAAATGGCAATCATGCCGAAGTCGTTCGCGTAGCCAAAAACTTATGCGCAAAAGTACCAGAAAACGTTGATGATGAATCGGCTGCATTTACAGTACTAGGTGCAATTGGCCTTCAAGGTGTGCGACTTATTAATCCTACATTAGGTGAATGTGTCGTTGTGACAGGGCTTGGATTAATTGGGCTTATCACGGTTCAGTTACTAAGGGCTAATGGTTGCCGTGTATTGGGTATCGACTTTGATTCTGCAAAATGTGCGTTAGCTCGTCAACTTGGCGCGGAAACCGTCGACCTGTCAAAAAATGAAGATCCCATTAAGGTGGCAGAAGCCTTTTCTCGTGGGCGTGGTGTTGATGGCGTTATTATTACGGCATCAACGAAAAGTAGTGAACCTCTAAGCCAAGCCGCGACCATGTGTCGTCAACGAGGACGAATCGTTCTTGTGGGTGTCATTGGCCAAGAAATTTCTCGTGCTGATTTTTTCGCTAAAGAACTTACTTTCCAAGTTTCGTGTTCGTATGGTCCTGGTCGTTATGATACCGAATATGAGGATAAAGGTAATGACTATCCGATAGGTTTTGTACGCTGGACAGAACAGCGTAACTTTGAAGCTGTACTCGATATGATGGCGGCAGGTGCGTTAGACGTTAAGCCTCTCATATCTCACCGCTTCGCAATTCAAGATGCCTTAGACGCTTACCAATGTCTAGATGACAGAGCGTCATTAGGTATTTTGTTGGATTACCCAAATAACGATGTGGTAGCACTGACATCTCGCTCAGTTCAGTTGGGCTCTAATCCTGCTACTGGATCAACATCGGCCATCTGTGCTTTCGTCGGTGCGGGCAATTACGCCTCTCGTGTTCTAATGCCAGCATTTAAAGCTGCGGGAGCGTCTTTAAATACCGTGGTCACCAGTGCCGGAATGAGTGCCATTCATCATGGCAAAAAGCAGGGCTTTGCTAAAGCGTCAACGGATTATGCGGATGTGCTTTCAGACCAAAGCGTTGATACTGTGGTTATCGCAACGCAGCACAATTTGCATGCTCAACAAACAATTGATGCAATCAAATCAGAAAAACACGTGTTTGTTGAAAAGCCGCTAGCCTTAATCGAGTCGGAAGTGGACTTAATTGAACAGGCTTACCGTGAGAGTGAGACAAAGCCAAAAGTGATGGTGGGTTACAATCGCCGCTTTGCACCTCACATTCTGAAAATGAAACAGCTGATGGGATCGGTTAATGGGCCCAAAACCTTCATCATGACAATGAATGCCGGTGAGATTTCAGCGGATCATTGGACTCAGGATGCGGCTGTTGGCGGGGGAAGGATTATTGGTGAGGCTTGCCACTATATTGACTTAATGCGTCATTTAGCGGGTTGTAAAATCACAGGATTCAATGCGATGTGTATAGGTGATGCCCCAGGTGTTGCTGTTCGTGAAGATAAAGCAAGCATTACGCTATCATTTGAAGATGGTTCAATCGGGACTATTCATTACTTTGCCAATGGCGGAAAGGATTTCCCTAAAGAGCGAATAGAAGTTTTTGCTAATGGTGCTGTGCTTCAACTGGACAATTTTAGAAAGCTAACAGGTTTTGGTTGGAAAGGCTTTAGTAAAATGAAACTTTCAAGCCAAGATAAAGGGCAAAAGAATTGTTCGCAAGCGTTTGTCGATAGCATCAAGCAGGGAACAGATTCACCCATTAATTTTGAAGAAATCATTGAGGTTGCCAAAATATCCTGCCAAGTCTCTCAGCAGCTTAGAGGTGGCCAGTATTTATAGGTGTTGTTGAGCGGTATAATAAAATGAAAGTTTCTTGTGTGGGAGGTTTTAAAAAGATATGGTTCCCTTAAGTCAGTTTATAATTATCTGATCAGGTTGATTTTTGCGTCATGTATAAGTGTTAACTCCAGTTGGCTAGAAAGTCGTCAGT
>NZ_MUFN01000052.1:0-9153 GCF_001996205.1 Salinivibrio sp. IB574
GTTGATAAGCAGCAAAATGATGTTGACCAGATTGCCACGGCTAGTTGATAAGCAGCAAAATGATGTTGACCAGATTGCCACGGCTATCCATGAGATGTCAGCAACCGCCAATGAAGTGGCCAGTCACGCTGAAGATACCGCTACCTCCGCCCAACAAGCCGAACAATCGTGCCAAGAAGGGTTAAGTGTGGTAAGCGATAACCGAAATGCGATCACCCAATTGGCCGATCAAGTGGAGCGGGCCACCAATGTCATTCGTGAATTGGATGAAAATGCTCAGAGCATCAACCAAATCATTGCGACCATTCAAGGTGTAGCGGAACAGACCAACTTGTTAGCATTGAACGCCGCCATCGAAGCAGCACGCGCGGGTGAGCAAGGGCGTGGATTTGCCGTTGTGGCCGATGAAGTGCGAGTGCTCAGCCAGCGCACCCATGACTCGACCGAAGAAATTCGCAACATGATTGAGACCTTGCAGCACACCACCCAACGTGCGGTGGATGACATGATGCAAAGTAATAATATGGCGACATCGAGTGTTGAGCGGGCAGAAGCGGCCAGCGAGCGACTCAATCAGATCACCACAGCAATCAGTACGATTTCTGAAATGGCGATCCAAATTGCCAGCGCCGCGGAAGAGCAACGTGCGGTGACTGACGATATCAACCGCAACACCCAAGCGGTGAAAGATCTCTCCTACGAGATCCACCAACAAGCAAGTGCAACCGGGGACCAAGGCGAAAGCATGGCGCAAGCAGCACGTGACATGCACCAAGACCTGTCAAAATTTAAAGTCTAGGTGAATGCCCTTTCCTTTCAAACGCCACCGCAAGGTGGCGTTTTTCTTACGGCGCTACGCGCGTGAGACAGGAAACGCGGTCACAGCATCAATGTGATCACAACCGAGCGCGAGCATCACAAGGCGATCGATCCCTAGCGCGACCCCAGCACAATCCGGCAGCCCCGCTTCCAAGGCGGCGAGTAAGTATTGATCGATAGGTTGTGGGCGCAAACCTCTTGCCACTCGCATCGCATTGTCCGCCTCAAAGCGGCGGCGCTGCTCCTGCGCATCTTGAAGTTCATAGAACCCATTGGCGAGTTCAATGCCTTGAAAATACACCTCAAAGCGGTGTGCAACACGTGGATCCGCCTCACTGATTTTGGCTAACGCGGCTTGAGATGCCGGAAAGTCGTAAACAAAAGCCGGCGCCTGCTGACCAATATTCGGCTCAACCATCACCGTGAAAAGCAGTTGCAATAAGGTGTCTTTGTCGGTTTCAGCCTGAGTGATATCGGCAAGCCCTTGGGTGGCTGCAAGGGCTCGCAACTGATCAATATCCGCGCGTAATGGACAAAGTCCAGTGCATGATTGAAAAGCCGCTTGATAGCTCATTCGCGTCGCACCTTGGCACCTGAGTACCGCTTGCAACAGCGCATCCATTTCATCCATCAACTGGTGATGATCAAAATCCGGTCGATACCACTCGAGCATGGTAAATTCTGGATTGTGATAACGCCCCGCCTCTTCATTACGAAACGCCTTACTGATTTGATAAATGGCGCCGCTACCCGCCGCCAGTAATCGTTTCATATGAAATTCTGGGCTGGTCATCAAATACAAGGGTAACCCCTTGGCAAAGCCAGGGCCGACCAGCGAGGTGGAAAAACTGTGTAGGTGCACATCCGTCACCGCCGCTTGGCTCAACGCTGGGGTATCGACTTCCCATACTGCGCGCTCAGCAAAAAATTGACGAATGCGGGCAATAATGGCCGATCGTTTTTTCAACTGTGTCATTGAGGCCGTTGGCTGCCATGAACAGGCTTGAGTCATGATATCAATCTCTCATTGCGCGAATGGCGTCAGTCTAGCGTCACGCTGGCGAATAACAACCAGTACGCCAAGATGAAGCACGGCGTAAACGTGGCACTGTGCGCATTCTGTTTGTAAGAGAACGCTGTTTTTTCATAGCTCGCCGACACTTAACGACCCACCTCACAGTTTTATGCAATTTAACTCCCATGCCCGCAAAATCGCTGCAATTCCCCAACTGAATCAATTTTTACTCGGTGAGGATTGCCTACTATGTCGGCAGAACAATAAACAAGCCAAGCACTGGCTTTCCCTACACTGGAGGATGAACGTGCAGACCATCACCACAGATATTGCAGTTATTGGCGCCGGCGGCGCTGGACTGCGCACCGCCATTGCGGCCGCTGAGGCGGATCCGTCTCTCAATATTGCCCTGGTGTCCAAGGTCTACCCGATGCGCTCACACACTGTGGCTGCAGAGGGTGGCTCGGCTGCCGTCATCAAGGATGAAGACAGCCTAGACAACCATTTTAATGACACCGTTAGCGGCGGTGACTGGCTGTGCGAGCAGGACGTTGTGGACTACTTCGTCAAGCACTGCCCAGAAGAGATGATCCAATTAGAGCAATGGGGTTGCCCTTGGAGCCGTAAAGACGATGGCAGCATCAATGTTCGCCGTTTTGGCGGCATGAAAGTCGAGCGTACATGGTTTGCCGCCGATAAAACTGGCTTCCATATGCTTCACACCTTGTTCCAAACCTCGATTAAATACCCACAAATTCAGCGGTTAGATGAATACTTCGTGGTCGACTTAATCGTGGATGATGGCCAAATCCAAGGCCTCATTGCCCTGCATATGGCAGAAGGTGAACTGGTCTGCATTAAAGCCAAATCTGTGGTGCTCGCCACCGGCGGTGCTGGCCGTGTGTACAGCTGTAATACCAATGGTGGCATCGTCACCGGTGATGGCATGGCGATGGCTTATCGCCACGGTATTCCATTACGTGATATGGAGTTTGTGCAGTATCACCCCACAGGCTTGCCCGGCACTGGCATCTTGATGACCGAAGGCTGTCGCGGTGAAGGGGGAATTATTGTCAACAAAAATGGTTATCGCTATTTGCAAGATTATGGCCTTGGCCCAGAGACACCCGTGGGCGAGCCAAAAAACAAATATATGGAGTTGGGACCGCGCGATAAAGTCTCTCAAGCCTTTTGGCACGAGCAACAAAAAGGGAACACCATCAAGCATCCATTAGGTGATGTGGTGCACCTTGATTTGCGTCACTTAGGTGAAGACTTCTTACAAGAGCGGTTGCCGTTTATTTGTGAATTAGCCAAAGCGTACGTCAACGTCGATCCGGCCAAAGAGCCAATCCCAATTCGTCCGACCGTCCACTACACCATGGGGGGCATAGAAACCAATGCCCAGACCGAAACCCGCGTAAAAGGACTCTTTGCAGTGGGCGAATGCTCCTCCGTCGGCCTACACGGCGCCAATCGCTTAGGATCGAATTCACTGGCTGAGCTGGCCGTATTTGGTCGACTCGCCGGAGAAGGTGCCGCACAACGTACGCGTGAGTTTACGGGGTGGAATCAAGCGGCGATCGATGCCCAGATCCAAGACGTTAAAGCACGCATTGATAAGCTCTTGAGCCATCAAGGCGAAGAAAACTGGGCAGATATTCGCAAAGAGCTGGGGGATACCATGGAAGCCGGCTGTGGTATTTATCGTCGCGAAGATCTAATGCAAGCCACGATTGATAAAATCGCCGAACTGAAAGCTCGCTATCAACAGATCAGCATCCAAGATCAAGGCAGTGTGTTTAACACCGACTTGTTGTATGCCATCGAAGTAGGTTACGGGCTCGAAGTGGCCCAAGCCATGGCGCATTCTGCCATTCAGCGACGCGAGTCTCGTGGCGCCCATCAACGCCTTGATGATGGCTGCACAACCCGTGATGATGACAACTACCTCAAGCACACCTTGGCATTTTACCAACCCGAGGGTGGCCCGCGGATTGATTACAGTGACGTGAAAATCACCAAGTCTCAACCGAAAGACCGCTTGTATGGTGATGCTGCGGAGCAGGCTCAAGCGGCCAGTGAGGGGCAACAAGAGGAGCAAGCACAATGACGCAAGCTACCTATAGAGTTTCTATCCTTCGCTACGATCCCGCAAAAGATGATGCACCTTACGCGCAGGAGTTTGTCGTCCCCGGAGACGACACCTTCTCTGTGCTTGATGCGCTGGGCTATATCAAAGACAATCTCGACAAGTCATTGGCTTATCGCTGGTCATGTCGCATGGCCATTTGCGGCTCGTGCGGCATGATGGTCAATGGCGTGCCTAAACTCGCGTGTAAGGCTTTTTTACGCGATTACCCGAACGGCGTACTGATTGAGCCGCTAGCAAACTTTGCTATCGAAAAAGACTTGATTGTCGACATGACGCCATTTATTGAGCGCTTGGAAGCGATCAAACCTTATATTCTCGGCAACGACCGTCGTCCTGAAGATGGTCCTAACACACAAACCCCAGAGCAGATGGCGCGCTACAAGCAATTTGCCGCCTGCATTAACTGTGGTTTATGTTACGCCGCTTGCCCGCAGTTTGGTCTCAATCCAGACTTCCTCGGCCCAGCCGCACTGACCCTCGCCCATCGCTATAACCTCGATAGCCGAGATGGGGGACAACATGAGCGTATGCCACTGATAAACAGCGATAACGGAGCATGGGGATGTACCTTTGTGGGCTACTGCTCAAAAGTCTGCCCGAAAGGTGTCGATCCGGCGGGCGCGGTCAACCAAGGCAAGGTTGCTTCTACCCAAGATATGGTGATCGCCATGTTTAACCCCAATAAAGAAGGCAAGGAGATAACAGGATGAGTAACCGTAAACCTTATATGCGGCCCATGCCTCGTACTTGGTGGCTGCATCATCCGTTTTATCGCTTTTATATGGTGCGCGAGGCCACGGTACTGCCTTTGGTCTTTTTCACACTGAGCCTCACTGCGGGTTTGATTTGTCTCGTACAAGGCCCTCAAGCGTGGCAAGGCTGGCTGGATTATATGGCCCACCCTGTGGTGATCATATTAAACTTGATCGCCCTAGCGGCTAGCCTGTTTCATGCCACGACATTTTTTAGCATGATGCCGCAGGTCATGCCGATTCGTATCAAAGGAAAATTGCTCGACGGCAAGTGGGTGATTGGGGCGCAATGGGGAGCCGTTGCAGTAATTTCGTTGTTGGCCTTGGTGCTCATTTAGGAGGCGTTATGATTGATTTAAAACCTAAGCGCTCCGACGAGCCAGTATGGTGGAGCCTGTTTGGTGCAGGCGGTACATGGTTTGCCATGTTCACGCCGATTACTGTCTTGATTTTGGGTGTTTTAATTCCACTTGGGATCATCGACCCATCCGCCCTAAGTTACGAACGTGTGATGATGTTCGCGGAGCACTGGTTAGGTAAGTTGCTGATCTTGGCGACCCTTGCCTTACCGATGTGGCATGCCATGCATCGCATCCATCATGGCTTACATGATCTTAAGCTGCACGTGGGACTGGCTGGAAAAGTGGTTTGCTATGCCATCGCCTTTGCCGTCAGTGTCGCTGCTGCGCTACTCGTCCTTGTCGTATAGCATCTAAGCACACAAAAAAGCCCTGAGCCATGTCGGTCAGGGCTTTTTATCGGACATTCGAAATGCCAATTATTTTACGCGGCTTACATACTCACCCGAGCGCGTATCCACCTTGATGACTTCACCGATTTGAATAAACAAAGGCACACGAACAACGGCCCCTGTGATCAGTGTCGCGGGTTTACCGCCAGTACCTTGGGTATCCCCTTTTAGGCCCGGATCGGTTTCAGTCACTTCAAGTTCGACGAAGTTAGGTGGGGTAACCACGATTGGGTCACCATTCCACAACGTGAGTGTACAGGTGTTGTTTTCAACTAACCATTTGACGTTATCACCCACTGCACTCTCGTTGGCAGCGATTTGCTCAAAGGTTTCGTTGTTCATGAAGTGATAGAACTCACCATCTGTGTAGAGGTAGTCCATTTCCACATCGATCACATCGGCAGCTTCAACGCTGTCACCTGATTTGAATGTTTTCTCTAGAACCTTACCGGAAATCAGCTTACGGATTTTAACCCGGTTGAAGGCTTGGCCTTTACCCGGCTTCACGAACTCATTTTCGGTAATGACACACGGCTCGTTATCGAGCATAATTTTCAATCCGCCGCGGAATTCATTGGTGCTGAAAGACGCCATCTTGATCCTCTTAACATCTTCGAGTTTTCACAAATGTCGCACATCATAACCCGAATCCAGCCTGCTGTTGAGCGAAACTGGATCAAAGAACTCGCAGAGGGGATCACAGATCCCAAGGAACTGCTGCAACTGCTTGAAATTTCACCATCCGACTGGGAGGCAGGATTTAGTGCTCGTCGCCTTTTTGCCCAACGTGTGCCACGCAGTTTTGTGGCTAGGATGGAAAAAGGAAACCCTGATGATCCACTGCTAAAGCAAGTCCTCCCCATTGCCGACGAGTTTAATGACGTTGACGGGTTCAGCGCTGACCCACTGGAAGAACAAGACAATGCGATTCCTGGGTTGTTACACAAGTACCACAACCGTGTCTTACTGATCGTTAAAGGAGGCTGTGCAATCAATTGTCGTTATTGCTTCCGTCGCCATTTCCCTTATCAAGACAACAAAGGCAGTAAACGCGTATGGCAAGGGGCGCTGGACTATATCGCCGCCCATCAAGAGATTGATGAAGTGATTTTATCCGGTGGTGACCCGCTGATGGCCAAAGATGAGGAGCTCGATTGGCTCATCAGCGCCATAGAAGACGTAACGCATGTTAAGCGGCTACGCATTCATTCACGGCTACCTGTGGTGATCCCCGCTCGTGTCACCTCTGCGTTTACCGAGCGCTTATCGCGGTCACGTTTACAAGTGGTACTCGTCACCCACATCAACCACGCCAATGAGATTAATGCAGAATTAAGCCACAAACTCCACATGCTGCGACAAGCAGGCATCACGCTGCTTAACCAAAGCGTGCTTCTCAAAGGCGTAAATGACAGTGCGGATGCGTTGGTGGCACTGAGCCAACGGCTGTTTGAGGCTGGCGTTTTGCCTTACTACCTGCATGTATTGGATAAAGTCCAAGGCGCCGCTCACTTTTTAGTCTCAGACGATAAAGCGCGCGCCTTAATGCAAGATATTATCGGCCAGCTTTCCGGCTATTTGGTCCCCCGACTCTGCATTTAGAGTGAATAATCAGTGAGTAAAACCCCGCTTGATCTGCATTTAGAGTGAATAATCAGTGACTTAATTAATATAAGCTGTTGATTTATCTTTGCTTCCATGGCTTATTAGAGAGGAAAGTTCACCACAAGGATGTGTTATGTCTCTGATTATTCGTCAATACCACGCCGACGACATTCCGGCGATACGCGATATCTATGCGCAACCCAAGGCGCAAGCAGGCACCTTACAATTGCCGATGCCAAGCCTCGCCATGTGGGAAAAACGGCTTAATAACGTACCAGATGGCGTATACCCATTGGTTGCCGAGCTGGAGGGTAAAGTGGTCGGTAATCTCAGCTTCGTCATTGCCGCGAATCCTCGCCGTCGCCATGTTGTAGATATTGGCATGGGCGTTCATGATGCCTATCAAGGCCGCGGCATAGGCAGTGCGCTAATGGAAAAAGCGATCGATTTAGCCGAAAACTGGCTGAACGTATCACGGATAGAGCTAACCGTTTACACGGATAATGCGGCTGCGATCCACCTCTATCAAAAATTTGGCTTTGAAATTGAAGGCACCGCCAAACAGTTTGCGTTTCGCAATGGCGAGTTTGTCGATGCCCACTACATGGCGCGTGCCCGCTAATCAAGCCACTCAGGGAAACAATCCGGTTTGGCGTAGCTAAGCCGACCAATGCGTGCGGTACGGTGGTAGCTATCTAAACCGCTAACCGCAACGCTGCCTGCTTGTTCAATATCTACGTAGCCATCATCTTTGACACACGATTCGGGCACATGAACTTCACTGATTTCTCCGATCAGTAAATGTGTACCATTAATTGCCAGCGTATGCTCTTCTCTCAACACTAATCCTAAACGCACCGCAGCTTCTTGCACGTAAGGGGCATTGAAGCGCTCTCGCCATAATGGCGTCAGACCCACTTGATCAAACTCTGAGACATCGTGAGGATAGCGTGCAGATGTTTGATGCGCGGCAGTGAGCATCGCCTCACTCACATGGTTGAGCGTATAAACACCTAACTGACGAATGTTTTCAAGAGAATCCCGGACCACGGTATCAGGTCGGATAACCACTCCCATTAACGCCGGATTCGCGCCTAGGTGAAAAGCAGAGCTAACCATACACAAGTTCGTTTGTCGTTCAGCGTCGCTGGTCCCTAATAAGTTTGCAGACTTAAAGCCTGACAAGCTATTGATAAAGGCTGCGCGATAACGTTTTTCCATGCTCATGATGTCATCATGGCCGAACACACTCAAAGACATAACCTTCCTTATTTTAGTTGGCACTGTTGGCAACGTGCCTGCCCGGTTAATAATGCGGAGATCCGATACCGATGGCGGGCAAAAAACAAATAAGCTTGGTCCGCAAACCAAGCGATCACGGGCCAGCGTAACCAACTCACCCAATACCCCTTGCCTACCGCGTGCCATGCAGCATAAGTTGCGTCTAAACCATACACCATCTGTCCGTGACTATCTTTGGCGTGCAAAATGCGATTAGCGGCTTTGGGATCCACATCGGGGAAACGGGCTGCAAAATCGGGATGATGAATATCTTCCAGTATGAGCTGTTGGTTTTTATCCCAACGTGACAGCTTGCGCATTTCCTTGACGCATAACGGGCACAAACTGTCATAAAATAGCGTCACCATAAACGTCCCTCCTAACCTCGTCTTAATACGCATAACGACATCGGTACGATCAGGTGTTTAGGCCTATCCAGCATGGATAAAACCCACGTCAGCCAGCGATCCAAGTCTTATACGGCCTATTAGGTAATCAAAGATGTAGGAAAAGTGTCGGTTGGTGTCTGTGTGATGAGGATGTTGAATCGAGACGCGCAGGGCTGATACACCCTCAAGATACAAAAAAGCCCCGACCATAAGGTCAGGGCTCTGTATTCTCTTATCAAAGTCTTACGCATATCTGCTTTGATGCTTAAATTGTGTCTGTGTGACGGGAGTTTTGAAGCGAGACGCGCAGTGTACGTCAGTACATGAGCATCGCAGCTATCAAAAATCGCAAGCAACAGTCACAATTTATAATCAAAGCCTGGCGA
>NZ_MUFN01000053.1:0-8952 GCF_001996205.1 Salinivibrio sp. IB574
TGCACCGGTGATCATGTTTTTCACGTAGTCGGCGTGCCCTGGGCAGTCAACGTGCGCGTAGTGGCGAGTTGGCGTATCGTATTCTACGTGCGAAGTCGCGATGGTGATACCACGCTCACGCTCTTCTGGTGCGTTATCGATTGATGCGAAGTCACGCGCTGCACCACCGTGTACTTTTGCAAGTACAGTACAGATAGCGGCAGTCAGAGTAGTTTTACCGTGGTCAACGTGGCCGATAGTACCAACGTTAACGTGCGGTTTCGTACGTTCAAATTTTTCTTTAGACATGACAGTCCCTCTAAGCACGGTATTTCGGTGGCATTACGACCACACAACCAACAATTAGGTTTGTTGAGTATATATCAAACGGCTTGAAGTTACCTTGGAGAGGATGGTGCTGATAGGCAGATTTGAACTGCCGACCTCACCCTTACCAAGGGTGCGCTCTACCGACTGAGCTATATCAGCACTCTAAAAAGAGTGGAGCGGGCAGCGGGAATCGAACCCGCATCATCAGCTTGGAAGGCTGAGGTAATAGCCATTATACGATGCCCGCAATCGTTTCTCGTAGAGCTATTCAAACAATTTGAAAATGGTGGTGGGAGAAGGATTCGAACCTTCGAAGGCTGAGCCGTCAGATTTACAGTCTGATCCCTTTGACCGCTCGGGAATCCCACCTAATTTTGGTGCCGGCTGCCGGAATCGAACTGGCGACCTACTGATTACAAGTCAGTTGCTCTACCAACTGAGCTAAGCCGGCGACAAGTGCTGCGCATTCTATGCGATGAAATGGGGCCTTGCAATAGGAAAAATCAAAAAAACAGGTGATTTTTTCGCCTGTTGCACAATTTAGGGCTTAATTGTTGCTAAAATAGCCAATCCTAAATAACAACAACGCGGACCACTACTTTTCCTGATACGCAGATTGCGGTATCGTCCACCTCTTTATTGGCTTAAGGCAAACGGACCATGAACGCAACGCTAACGCCTTATTTGTCGTTCGACCGTCAACAATGGGCTGAACTGAGGGATGCAGTGCCCATGACGCTCACCGAAGACGACATTGAACGCCTGCGAGGGCTAAACGAGCACCTCTCAATGGATGAGGTGAGAGATGTTTACTTGCCTCTGTCACGACTACTCAATCTGTATATCAAGTCGCGCAAGAGTCGCACTGAGGTGCTCGACGAGTTTTTGACTCAGCCTGCCTCCAATCATGTCCCTTATATTATTGGGATTGCAGGCAGTGTCGCGGTCGGTAAAAGTACCACTGCACGTTTATTAAAAACCCTACTGACTCGCTGGCCCGATCACCCCAAGGTAGCCTTAGTGACTACCGACGGTTTTTTGTATTCCAACGCGGAGTTGGAAGCGCGTGGATTGATGAAACGAAAAGGCTTTCCTCAATCATATAACATGCGCAAATTGGTGGAGTTTGTGGCAGATGTAAAATCCGGTAAAGCCTGTGTGGAAGCGCCGATATACTCACATTTGGTGTATGACATCACTGGTGAAGTGCAGAAAGTCGAAAAGCCCGATATTTTGATCCTAGAGGGATTGAACGTTTTACAGAGTGGGATGGATTACCCACATGATCCTCATCATGTGTTTATTTCAGATTTTCTCGACTTCTCTATTTATGTTGACGCTGAACCGGCATTACTCAAACACTGGTATATCGAGCGATTTATGAAATTCCGTCGCGGCGCCTTTTTAGACCCAGATGCGTATTTTCATCACTACACGCGTCTATCGGTTGCCGAGGCCAAAGATACCGCCGCGAGTATTTGSGATGAAATCAACGGGCGGAACTTAATGGAAAACATTCTTCCTACCCGAGAGAGAGCCAGCTTGATCTTAGAGAAAGGCGCTAATCATTCGGTCCAGCGCATTCGCGTACGTAAGTAACTGTTAGTCATCACGCCTTAGTGAAATTTCTCCCCCTAAATAGGGTGTGATGACGCCATCCACGTCCAGTAACAACGCACCGTGTTCATCAATCCCACGCTCAATACCGCGAACTTCGCGATCCCCCATCAAGAGTTTCACGGGACGCCCTTTGAAGTTATCTAATTGCTGCCAATCATCCATGATCCCCGCTAAGCCGGTTTTTTCATAATCGAGCAACGCGTCTTGTAAACGGCTTATCAATACACTGGCAAGCACGTTACGTGATGGCATCGGCTGACACGCATCGGCCAATCGTGCCCACGGCTGATCAATATGCTCGCTGACGTGCGGTCCCATACCAATATTCAGCCCCATCCCGATCACAAGATGTGCCGCATCGCCGGTTTGCCCCGTCATTTCCACTAAGATGCCCGCAAGCTTTTTATCTTGATAATAGAGATCGTTCGGCCATTTTACTTTCACACCAGGCGCGCCCAGTTCATGCAACGCCTTGGTCATCGCCACACCCACCACAAGGCTCAACCCCATCGCAGCGGCCGGTCCCGCATCTAGGCGCCAATACATCGATAGATACAGATTGCTCCCGAACGGTGATTGCCACACACGCCCTCGCCGACCGCGACCTTGCTGTTGATACTCAGCCAAACACACACTACCTGACGTCAGTTGTCCAACACGCTCCATCAAATGCTGGTTGGTAGAGTCAATGACTGGGATAACGGATAAGGCAGGCGCATCAGTGTGATCACTTAGCCAAGCTTCATCAAGCAACTCAATCGGTTGCGATAAGCAATAGCCTTTACCTTGCACACGGTAAATATCTAGCCCCCATGACTGCAACACTTTAATGTGTTTGCTGATAGCCGCCCGGCTCATGCCCAACGCGTCTCCTAGCATTTCGCCTGAGTGGAATTCACCGTCGGATAAACGGCCGATAAGGGCTAACCTTGCGCTATGTGTACGGCTCATTGCGCCTCCAAGGTGGTTTCACCCTGTGCGCCCATAAAGCGCACCTCATGGTGTAAGGTGACACCAAACCGCGCCTGTACGTCATCGACCACGCGTTTTGCGAGTTGGACGACGTCTTCGCTAGTCGCATGATCAGCGTTAGTCAGCACTAATGCTTGCTTAGGATGGACACGTGCACCGCCTTGTCTCGCTCCTTTTAAGCCACATTGGTCAATTAACCAGCCAGCTGCAAGCTTCGCTTTGCCCTCACCAGCCGGGTACATGGGCATATCGGGATAACGAGTTTGTAAGGTTTGCGCATGCTGTGCATCCACCACTGGGTTTTTAAAGAAGCTCCCTGCATTACCGCATTCCCGAGGATCGGGGAGCTTAGCTTGGCGAATCGCACACACTGCATCAAAAATAGTTTGCGCGGACACCTGCTCACCATCAAGATCGGCTAACGCTCCATATTTGAGCACTGGCTGCCACGCTTTCGCTAATCGAAATCCCACTTGCGTGATCACCCACCCTGTCATCGCGTCAGTTTTAAAAATGGAGTCACGATAACCAAATTGGCAGGCTTCTCGCGTCAAGCGACGCGTTTCCTGAGTGCGTGGATTGACGATATCGACATAGGCGCAACGTTCGCAAAACTCGACACCATAAGCGCCAATGTTTTGAATCGGGGCCGCGCCCACACATCCCGGAATAAGGGCAAGATTTTCCAGCCCGGGCATGCCTTGCTCAATCGTCCAAGCAACCAGTTGGTGCCAAGACTGGCCGGCTCCCACATGCAGAAGATAGTCGTGCGGCGTTTCCTCTACCTCAAGACCAGACAAGCGGTTTAGCACCACCACACCCGCGTAATCTTCACAAAACAGCAGATTACTGCCTTCCCCAACGATCAACTTGGGTAAGCTTGCATAGTCTGGATGCTGCCAAATGGCGTATAAGTCAGCAATGCTATGCGCTTCAACCACCGCATGAGCGTGTGCTGGTAAACCAAATGTATGATGGGGTGTCAAAGACACATCAGATAACCACTTCATGAATGCATTACGCTGTCAGGAAACTCAGTGATAGGTATACTACCTGTCCTGCTCGTATTGCGCACCTATTGGACTATGGATAATTATCGTATTCACCCGCTGGAGCCATTGCGTTTTCCATTGGTGGCTCGGCTTTATAAAACTCACTACCCACCGGGAAAGCCCAAAAAAGATGAAATAATTTGGGTGATTGATGGTCCAAATGGCTTGTGTGGCGCAGTGCGTTTTCAGCAACGGCCAACCTATCAGCTATTAACCGGCATGCTCATTAGCCCAGCGCTGCGAGGAACGGGGTTGAGTGATCGTTTACTGACCGACGTCCAAGAGACGATCGCGGCAAAGCCGTGTTTCTGCCTTGCCTTTCGCCATCTCACTGGGCTTTACGCGCGCCACGGTTTTGATGTGGTCGCACGCGAGGCGCTACCCGAGGATCTCGCTACCCGATTTGACAGTTATTGTCACGCCGGCAAAGACTTGGTTGCGATGGCGTATCAGGGGAAAGCGTGATGATAATGGCAAAGCCTAGGATCAGAGATCCGTTGCTTGCCACGATTTCTGGTACAATTCAGGGTTTAGCATCAAACCGCTCGACTCTGGCCGTCGAACAACATGAGGTAACAATGGATTCAGCTAACGCAAATCGGCAGCTAATTGATCGCCTGCCCACCATTGCGCACCAGCCAGAACATCTCGAAACGTTATTAGACGCAGTTTCTTTTAGAGAACGGCTGCTTAGCGAAATTAAAAACGCCAAATCACGTATCTATCTGGTTGCCCTGTATCTACAAGATGATGAGGCCGGACGTAGCGTACTCGACGCTTTGTATGAGGCGAAACAAGCAAACCCCGAGCTCGACATCAAAGTACTGGTTGATTGGCACCGTGCACAACGGGGGCTAATTGGCGCCGAACAATCGGATGGCAATGCGGCCCTGTATCGTGCTTATGCCGAGCGCTACACCCACAAGATTGAAGTCTTGGGCGTCCCCGTGCGAAATCGCGAGGTCTTTGGAGTCTTGCACCTCAAAGGCTTTGTCTTTGATGACAAGGTACTTTACAGCGGCGCCAGCCTAAATGATGTCTATCTCGCGCAGCACGACCGATACCGCTATGACCGCTATCATGTGCTGGCCAATAAAAAGCTCGCCGATACCATGGCAGACTTTATCGTCAACACACTCACCGCCGACAGTGCCGTTAATTGCCTCGCCTCGCCAGACCGACCTAATAGTAAAGCACTTAAGCCCAGTATTCGTGAGTTTCGCGGCCAGCTACAACGTGCGAGCTATCGCTATGACGATGAGCCGATTGGTGAGCATCAGGTTGGGTTAACACCGATGGTCGGGCTGGGTAAACGTAAGAACAAACTCAACCGCTATATCTGTCATTTGATTGCCAGCGCGCATCAAGAGTTGGTGATTTGTACCCCCTACTTTAATCCGCCCCGTAGCGTGGTCCGAGAAATCCGTCGCGCGCTGCGCCGAGGCGTTACCGTCAGCATTATTGTCGGTGATAAAACCGCGAACGATTTTTACTCCCCCCCAGAGGCGCCGTTTAAGACTATCTCAGCGTTGCCCTATCTTTATGAAGTGAACTTGCGTAACTTTGCGCGCCGCAATGAAGCCGCCATCGCCAAACGCCAGTTGAACATTCATATTTGGAAGCATGACGATAACAGCTTCCATCTCAAGGGCATTTGGGTCGATCGCCAGTACATGTTGCTGACGGGGAATAATCTCAATCCACGTGCGTGGAAATTAGATTTAGAAAACGCCATTCTTGTCCACGATAAGCATCAACGCCTCGAAGCGCAAAAACAGCAAGAAGTGGATAAGATCCTCGAGCACACGCGCTTGGTCGGTAGCTACAAACATATCGATAAGATGGAAGATTATCCGTTACCGGTAAAACGGCTTTTAAAACGGATAAAACGCGTGCGCGCCGATCACTTGCTCAATCAAATTCTATAAAAGGAGCAGGCCATGCGTATCGCCAGAATCGCTGCTATTGATGTGGACCCTCAACGTACCTTTACACCCGACTGCCCTGACGAGTTACCGGTACCCGAGGGAAATCAATTAGGATCGGCATTAAATGCCCAAGCCGCGCTCGCAGATGTGCGTGTCCTCACCAAGGATGCCCATCCTGCTAATGCGGTTTGGGTGGTTGACGATGCTGCCGATATGCTCCAACCGCTATCGTATAAAAACGCGGATCTCACCTGGGTCAAACACGCGGTTCCTGGCACCAAAGGGTTCGAAACCATTGACGACTTACCTCCTGTCACCGAGTACGACTATGTGGTCTGGAAAGGGGTCGAACCCGACTTACATCCCTATGGTGCGTGCTTTCATGATATTGAAGAGAAGCTCAGTACCGGCTTGATTGAATGGCTGCACAGCCAAGAGGTAGAAACCGTCATTGTCGGTGGTTTGGCAACCGATTATTGCGTCAAAACCACCGCCATCCAGCTGAAAAAGCGCGGTCAATTTGACGTGATTGTGAACCTCGCCGCTTGCCGAGGGATTCACCCACAAACGGTCGCCGCCGCCTGTGATGAGATGCTGGATGTGGGCATCAAGTTAGTCGATAGTCAGTTGGCGTTAGGCTGTTTAGTCCCCCGTTAATTTGTATCGCAGCGACAGAGGACTCTCTCGCTGCGATCGTCCTCGCGCCTTGAGTGCAAACACAGGCTTAAACGGACCATTAAGTTTGAGTCCTTAGACAGAAATGCACTTTGAATAACAAGAGTACTAGGCTTTTAGTTTGCTATCCCCTACTGTCCCATTAACTATTTTCACAATAAAAAATAAGTATGGAGGATAGCATGCTCAAACCTACCGCTCTGGGTCTCCTGATCGGCGCTTCATTATCTAGCACCGCTTGGGCGATGCCTGCATCGCAGCTTGATGCACTCGGAAACGGGCTCGATGTGCAATACCAAGTCATTGATAATACGCAAGATGACTGGCGTTCTTTTACGGGCAACGTCGCCTTTACCAACCAAAGTACTCAGACACTGCCTAAAACGGGCTGGGCGATTTATTTCAGCCACATTCGCATGATCAAGTCGATCGACACCGATCAACTTAAAGTCTCACACGTCAATGGGGATCTCTTCAAACTCGAACCCACAGATAGCTTTGTTCCGCTTGCTCCCGGTGATCAGTTAGTGGTTGGCTTTAATGCCTCTGACTGGCAAGTCGCTAAATCCGATATTATGCCGAATTGGTATTTAGCCTCCGACGATGAAGCTGACACGCATACCGCATTGATTACCAGTACCAGTAACCACAAAAATGGCCAAGTGCCCACCAAACCGGATGATGAGCTCACCTTTGTCGGTGACTTTGATTCTCCCGCACAGTGGAAACGTTACGGCGGTGCACTCACCGACCATTATGACCCTTTCACGGCCGAGCAGCGCTATGTACGCAATGCCGATTTGTCGTTGGTGGATACCCAAGGACACGTGCTTCCCACACCTGCCAGTCGCATTGAGAAAAATGGCCATATCACCCTCGATAGCGAGTGGACCGTGGTCTACGACAACGGCTATCAAGCACAAGCTCAATGGCTTGCCGATCAGCTTGGCATTTCAGCCACCGACTGGGCACCTACTAATCAAAAAGTTATTCATGTGGGGTGGGGAAAAGTCACCCTTAATGGAAGCGACCAGTGGCACGAAGCTTATCGCCTAGATGTGCAACCTGAGCAGCAACGTATTGACATCGACGCCCCTGATCAAGCGGGTGCCTTATACGCTGCACAAAGCCTGCTACAACTTAAAACCGGCGAGACACTCAAGGCGGTAACGCTAACCGATGCACCGCGCTTTGCTTACCGTGGTCTGTCTGTCGATGCGGCGCGAAACTTCCGCAGCAAAGAGGCGATCTTTAAGTTACTCGACCAAATGGCCGCACTGAAACTCAACAAGCTCCATTTACGTCTCAGTGATGATGAAGCATGGCGTATTGAGATCCCAGCCCTACCAGAACTGGCAGACATCGGTAGCAAACGCTGTCATGACTTGTCAGAAACCCGCTGCGTGTTGCCCTTCTTAGGCGCAGGGCCTGACGGCACAGAAGCATCCAATGGGTATTACACTACGGAAGACTATCAAGCGATTCTGCGTAAGGCAGAAGCACTCAATATCACTGTCATTCCAGAAGTAGATATGCCAGGTCACGCGCACGCGGCCATTAAAGCGATGGAAGCGCGTTACCACAAGTACATGGCACAAGGTGATGAAGCCAAAGCGAAAGAATATTTGCTCACGGACTTTGAAGACGACACCCAATACCTTTCTGTGCAAATGTTCACCGACAATGCGATGAATGTTTGTATGGAATCCAGTTATCGCTTCGTCGATACAGTAGTTGCGGCGCTCGTCGATGCGCATCGAGACATACAGCCGCTTGATACATTCCACTTTGGCGGAGATGAAATTGCCGGTGCTTGGAAAGAGTCGCCCGTCTGCCAAGCCTTTATTGCAGACAACGATGCAGGTGTGAACAGTGTTGACGATCTGAGTCAGTACTTTGTCGAACGTATTTCGCACATTACCCAACGTCATCAGCTCGATCTCGGTGGTTGGGAAGATGGCCTCATGCACAACAACAAGGTCTATCCACGCGCACAACTTGCCAATGAGCACGTCTATGGCAATGCGTGGCAAAATATCTGGGAGTGGGGCGTTGCCGATCGCGCCTATAATCTCGCCAACAATGGCTATGGGGTTATCTATAACCAAGCCACACACCTCTATTTTGACCACCCCTATGAACCAGACCCAAGTGAGCGCGGCTATTATTGGGCACCCCGTTTTACCGACACCCGTAAGACGTTTAGCTTTATGCCCGATGATCTCTACGCTAACGCAGATGCAAAACGCAATGGTGCACCTATCACCAAACAAGAGGTACTAGACGCTGCCACCGTGAAAGGGTCATAATGGTCGGTGAGTGCACCGCCGTAACGTTTCCACTGTGCGGGAGAATCAAAGTCACCGACAAAGGTGAGCTCATCATCCGGTTTGGTG
>NZ_MUFN01000054.1:0-15560 GCF_001996205.1 Salinivibrio sp. IB574
TCCAATGCCGCTTCGACAGATAGGGCACCACACACAGTGGCGGCAGCATACAAGTCTTCGGCTTCAAACAAGCCTTCTAGTGCAAATGCCGTGGATGCTTGCGTACCGTTAAGTAGTGCAAGGCCCTCTTTAGGCCCAAGCGTGATCGGGGACAGCCCGGCAATTTTGAGCGCGGCTTCACCTGAGATCACTTCGCCTTTGTAGCGTGCTTGGCCTTCACCCAACAAAACAGTACTCATGTGCGCCAAAGGCGCGAGGTCGCCTGAAGCGCCAACAGAGCCTTTCTTGGGAATACAGGGGTACACTTCGTGATTAATTAGTGCTGCCAACGCTTCGACGACGCTAAAACGAATACCCGAATAGCCGCGCGCAAGGCTGGCAATTTTGAGCACGATCATCAATCGTACTGTGGCATCGTCCATAAACTCGCCAATGCCAGCTGCGTGAGATAATACGATGGAGCGCTGTAGTGTTTCCAAATCATCAAGTTCGATACGGGTGTTAGCAAGCAAGCCAAACCCGGTGTTGATGCCATAAACCACACGTCCTTGGTCAAGGACCTCTGCAACTGTATCTGTGCTTGCTTTCATGGTGGCTTCAATGCCATCTGCAAATGCAATTTTTACCGGTTCACGGCTCACTTGGCGTAGCTGGGCAAGCGTGAGCTCGCCCGGTTGTAACGTCAATGTGGTCATTTTGCTCTCCTTAGCGCAGCGGCTGGTTAGGAATATCCAGCAGCGGTAAATCTAGGTTCTGTTCTTTGGCACAATTAATCGCGATGTCATACCCCGCGTCAGCGTGGCGCATCACTCCGGTTGCAGGGTCGTTATGGAGCACACGACCAATACGTGCATGGGCGTCATCTGTACCATCACAGACAATCACGACGCCTGAATGTTGCGAGAAGCCCATGCCGACGCCACCACCGTGGTGAAGTGACACCCAGGTCGCGCCTGATGCGGTATTAAGTAGCGCGTTGAGCAAAGGCCAATCAGAGACAGCATCAGAGCCATCCATCATGCCCTCGGTTTCACGGTTAGGGCTGGCAACCGAGCCAGAATCCAGATGGTCTCGGCCGATCACGATAGGCGCTTTGAGTTCGCCACTTTTTACCATCTCATTGAAAGCCAACGCTAAGCGTGCCCGATCTTTAAGGCCGACCCAGCAAATGCGCGCAGGTAACCCTTGGAATTGAATACGCTCTTTTGCCATATCTAGCCAGTTGTGTAGGTGCGGATCATCGGGGATCAGCTCTTTTACTTTTTGGTCAGTTTTATAGATATCTTCGGGATCGCCGGATAATGCTGCCCAGCGGAATGGCCCAATACCTTCACAGAACAGAGGACGAATATACGCAGGGACAAAGCCCGGAAAATCAAACGCATTTTCAACGCCCACTTCTAATGCCATTTGGCGAATATTGTTGCCGTAATCTAGAGTTGCCGCACCGCGAGATTGGAGTTCAAGCATGGCTTTAACTTGTACTGCCATCGATGCTTTTGCCGCTTTGACGACCTCAGATTCGTTTTCTTTTCGTTGTGCGACGGCTTGCTCCATCGTCCAGCCTTGCGGCAAGTAGCCGTTTAGAGGGTCGTGCGCTGACGTTTGATCGGTAACCACATCAGGCGTGATGTTTCGTGCCACTAGTTCTGGGAAGATATCGGCAGCATTGGCTAATAGACCGACAGAGACGGGCTTACCGGACTGTTTGGCGTCTTCAATCATTCCTAGCGCTTCATCGAGTGACGTTGCTTTGCGATCGACGTAGCCAGTGCGCAGGCGATAATCAATACGGCTTTCGTCACACTCAACCGCAATCATCGAGAAGCCCGCCATGGTTGCAGCAAGTGGCTGAGCGCCCCCCATGCCACCCAGACCCCCCGTCAAGATCCAACGTCCCTTGGCTTCGCCGCCAAAGTGCTTTTTAGCAACCGCAACAAAGGTTTCGTAAGTGCCTTGCACAATGCCCTGCGAGCCAATGTAGATCCAGCTTCCTGCAGTCATTTGGCCGTACATCATCAAGCCTTGCTTATCGAGCTCGTTAAAGTGTTCCCAATTTGCCCAATGAGGCACCAAGTTTGAGTTGGCAATCAGAACACGAGGTGCATCTTTATGAGTGGTAAAGACTCCAACGGGTTTACCGGATTGCACTAGTAAAGTTTGGTTATCTTCAAGGCGTTTTAGCACCTCGACAATCTTGTCATAGCATTGCCAGTTGCGTGCGGCTCGACCAATACCTCCGTAAACCACCAGTCCATGCGGATGCTCGGCGACATCTGGATGTAAGTTATTCATCAACATGCGTAAAGGCGCTTCGGTCAGCCAACTTTTAGCGTTTAGTTTCGTACCTGTTGGTGCTTGGATGGTCCGTGAGTCAAAACGTGGATCCGTCATGGTTACTCTCCTTGATTGTCGATACGGGTTGGCGATGCATGCAACATTGACCATGCCATGCGTGCGGCAAGGCGGCTGGTTTGTTGGTCGCGGTCATAGTTTGGGTTCACTTCGGTGATGTCACACACAGGAATACGGATGGCCTGCTGGTGGGCATCGGTAAAGATGTGTTGGAGCAAAGGCTCAATGACATGAACGGGCACACCATAAGCGGCAGGCGCACTAACGCCGGGTGCACTTGCGGCTGGGAATACATCCATGTCGAGAGTGAGGTAGAGATAATCACACCCTTGGATAAATTGGGTGAGCTTGGTTTTGAGTGCCGGCAGTGCGTCAGTGTGCATCTGGGTGTCTTCTTCGACCCAGCAATTAAGCTGCTCTGCTTTATCAAATAAGGCTTGGGTATTGCTGGTGCGACTGACGCCCAAGCAAGCATAATGGAATGGCCAGTCTCGTTGTTGGCAAAATTGCGCAATTTGTGCAAAGGGCGTCCCTGAGCTACCTTCCTGACTCAGCCCCTGGGGCGTACGCAAGTCAAAGTGCGCATCAAAATTGATAATGCCAATTTTAGGGGCGCGCTGGCCGTTTTCATACGATTGGCGCGATAAATAACTGGATAAGCCTTGAAAGCTTGCCCATGCGGTTTCATGCCCGCCACCCAGCGTTAGTACATTGTGGTGAGAAAGTGCATTCGCAATCTGTGCGCTTAGGCTTTGCTGTGCTAAGACAAGATCACCATCGTCACAGGCGATAGTGCCACCATCAAATACTGGCGGACATTGATGCCAAGCGAGGTTTGCGAGTGATTGACGGATCGCATCCGGTGCAAGCGCCGCGCCTTGGCGGCCTTTATTGCGCGCGACACCTTCATCACACGCAAAGCCAAATAAGACAGTCCCGGCGCGCGAACTTCCGTCACTCAGTGCTTGAATATGTTGATGCAAACGCAGGCCGCGCTCGCCATCTTCAGGGTCGGTACGTCCTTGCCAGAGCGACATATCGGCAGGTATATGTTTCATCCTCGGACTCCTTGCTCATCATACCAATCACCATTGACGATACGGCCAAGTAGTGGGGCGGTAGCGACCATGTAGCTGAGCTCGGCTGGCGTTTCACAGCCCCATACGGCTAAGTCGGCATCGAACCCGACAGCGATTTGTCCTTTGTGTGATAATCCCAATGCTTGCGCGGCATGGCGTGTGACACCGTATAAGTTTTCCTTGGGGGTTAAACCAAATAAGGTTGATGCCATATTCATCATCAACGTGAGTGACGCAAACGGTGAGGTGCCGGGATTAAAGTCGGTGGCAAGTGCCATAGGGACCCGGCTTTCACGAAGAGCGGCAATCGGAGGCTGCTGTGTTTCACGCAAAAAGTAAAACGCACCGGGTAGCAGCGTCGCAACGGTATCGTATTCAGCGAGGACTTGCACATCGGCCTCTGACAAATACTCAATATGATCCACGGATAAAGCGCCTGCTTTGGCCGCAGCGACACTGCCACCCAGATCGCTAAGTTGTTCGGTATGTGCTTTTACTTTTAAGCCATGAGCGTTGGCGGCGGCGAAAACACGCTCTGCTTGCTCGACACTGAACGCGATATTCTCGCAGAATACATCAACAGCATCTGCCAGTTGTTGTTCTACCACAGCCGGAATCATGGTGTGGCAGACAAAATCAATGTAGCTATCTGCATCATTACGGTATTCAGGTGGCAGTGCATGTGCGGCCAATAGCGTCGTTGATACATTGACCGGTAAGTGTTGGTCTATTGATTTCGCGACACGTAGCATTTTGAGCTCGTCTTCCAGCGTGAGCCCATAACCGGATTTGATTTCAATTGTTGTGACGCCGTCACGTATCAACGCATTGGCGCGCGGTAAAGCCAGTTCCAATAAGGTTGCTTCACTGGCTGCTCGTGTCGCTTTTACTGTCGACAGAATGCCACCACCTTGAGCTGCAATAGTTTGATATGGCACACCGTTTAAGCGCTGTTCAAACTCGCCGGCGCGGTTACCTGCAAAAACTAAATGGGTATGGCTATCGATGAACCCCGGCGTCACTAACTTGCCATTCAGTGATTGGGAGGGCCAATCCAGCGCTTCAGCGTCGTGTCCAAGGGCGACAATCTTGCCGTCTTCGACCGCGATAGATTGGTTGTCTTGGCAGCTGTAACCGTCAGATGCATAAACATCGGTGGCCATAGTCACTAATTTGGCGTGGGTATATACCTTTCTCATCGGTGATGCCTTACTACCTCTTTAAATGTCTATACAAATGTATAGACAAATAAGTGGTTGGGTACAAGAGGGGATGTAAAGGTTTTGTGATCGATTCGATCGTTTTTGTGGGAGTTTAGAGATCGGTCAGCAAGGAGGAAAGAGYAGGTTAATCGTAAGCGCCGCGATTAAAGTCAGCGACAAGTTCGTCATAGCGACCAGAATCATGCAACATTTGCAGGCCGCGGTTAATGGCGGAAGTATATTCATCGGTGTGGTCAATGTTTTTACTGATCAGCACGTGCAAAGGCGTGACACGAAAGGGGCGTGGATGTTGTAAAATCCTATCTTGCTCTTGCAGCGTAAAGTGTTCTTTAAGCAAGCGTTCGGCAACGAGACCGTTACTGATAACAACATCAACCCGACCTCCGAGTAATGCACGAAAGTTTTGTAATTCTGTCGTTGTTGTTTGGTAATTAATATCTAGGCCCCGTTTTTGCATTTGTTGAAGCATATATTCATCAAGATAACCTCGGTTAACGCCTAATTTTACGCCTTGTAAATCGGTATCATCCTGCCAATCAAACAAAAAGTGCTGACGATAGTACAGGTAAATACGTTCAGGGTAGATAGGATCTGAGTAAGCAAAGTCATTGGCGCGTTCGGCGGTGTAGCCCCAAGCCACTGATCCATCCCAACGTCCATTCTTAGCCATCACAAAAGCACGTTTCCAAGGGAAAAAACCATATTCAACCTGATAGCCGCTGTTCGCTAATGCTTCGGTAACAATATGGCTCACCAGTCCACCATGTTTAGCTCGCGCCGACATCAGTGGTGCAAATTCCCCATTCGTTAGACGGATGGTAGGCTCGGATGCCGATATGGGAGTAGGGAAGACAAAGGCAATCAACGCAAGCGAGGTGACCAAGCAGTAAAAACGAACTAACCTATCTGTGCCCATTCTCTGTCCTTGCGCAGAAGATATTTAGTATCAGTATAGACAATCAGCAATGCNGCCGACATCAGTGGTGCAAATTCCCCATTCGTTAGACGGATGGTAGGCTCGGATGCCGATATGGGAGTAGGGAAGACAAAGGCAATCAACGCAAGCGAGGTGACCAAGCAGTAAAAACGAACTAACCTATCTGTGCCCATTCTCTGTCCTTGCGCAGAAGATATTTAGTATCAGTATAGACAATCAGCAATGCTGCTAYTCATACCCACCGGCTTCGAACTCATCGAGCAATGCTTGATAACGACCGGATTCGCGTAACGCTTCTAGACCGCGATTAATAGCCAAGATAATTTCTTCAGTGTGCTCAATATTTTTGCTCACAATAACGTGCAATGGACTTTCGGTAAAAGGACGAGGATGTTGTACGATAATGTCACGCTCTTGAGGTGAAAAGTGCTCTGTAAGTAAACCTCTAGCGATCGTGTCATTGCTTATCACCACGTCAACACGACCTGACAGTAATGCACGAAAGTTTTGTAGCTCTGTCGTTGTTGTTTGGTAGCTAATGTTTAGGCCGCGCTCCTGCATCTTTTGAAGCATTTTTTCGCTGAGATAGCCTCGATTTACGCCGATTTTTATCCCCAGAAGATCGCTATCTTCTTGCCAATCAAATGAGGTGCGCTCTAGATGAAAAAAGTACGTGCGGCTGGGAAAAACAGCGTCTGAATAAACAAAATCTTCAGCTCTCTCGTTGGTGTAGCCCCATCCGACCGAGCCATCCCAACGCCCATTCTTGGCCATGACATAAGCACGTTTCCAAGGGAAAAAACCATATTCAACCTGATAGCCACTGTTCGCTAATGCTTCGGTAACAATATGGCTCACCAGTCCACCATGTTTGACTCGCGCCGACATCAGTGGTGCAAATTCCCCATTCGTTAGACGGATGGTAGGCTCGGATGCCGATATGGGAGTAGGGAAGACAAAGGCAATCAACGCAAGCGAGGTGACCAAGCAGTAAAAACGAACTAACCTATCTGTGCCCATTCTCTGTCCTTGCGCAGAAGATATTTAGTATCAGTATAGACAATCAGCAATGCNGCCGACATCAGTGGTGCAAATTCCCCATTCGTTAGACGGATGGTAGGCTCGGATGCCGATATGGGAGTAGGGAAGACAAAGGCAATCAACGCAAGCGAGGTGACCAAGCAGTAAAAACGAACTAACCTATCTGTGCCCATTCTCTGTCCTTGCGCAGAAGATATTTAGTATCAGTATAGACAATCAGCAATGCTGCTACTCATACCCACCGGCTTCGAACTCATCGAGCAATGCTTGGTAACGACCGGATTCGCGTAAGGCCTCCAGACCGCGATTAATGGCAGATGTGAATTCTTCTGTGTGATCAATTTTTCGGCTAATTAAAACGTGGAGAGGGGTAACGCGAAATGGGCGAGGATGTTGAGCAATGTTTTGCTGTTCACTTTTGGTGAAGTTATCGCGTACAAGCCTCTCTGCAATAAGTCCAGCGCTTATAACAACATCGACCCTTCCACTGAGCAGAGCCCGAAAGTTTTGTAACTCCGTCGTGGTTGACTGATAAGTAATATTAAGACCACGCTTTTGCATTTGATTAAGCATGTACTCGTCCAAATATCCCCGATTAACGCCAAGCTTTACACCCTCTAGATCAGAGTCTTCTTGCCAATTAAATACGAAGTTTTTACGGTGATATAGATAAACATAGATAGTGAAAACTGGCTCAGAGTAGGAAAAATCTTCCGTAAACTCATCCCGGAACCCCCAAGTGACAGAGCCATCCCATTGACCATTCTTAGCCATCACAAAAGCACGTTTCCAAGGGAAAAAGCCATACTCAACTTGATAGCCACTGCTTGCTAAAGCCTCGGTAACAATGTGGCTAAACACGCCACCATGCTTCATTTTAACCGAGGTTAAAGGTGCAAATTCCCCATTCGTTAGACGGATGGTAGGCTCGGATGCTGTGGCAGGATATAGCCCACGACAAACATGTATCTGCTTTTATCGATCGGTGCGTGAAGTCAGCTTGTAACGGGTGCCGGGATGGTAGAGTAGTGCCGCACTGACCAATGTTTGTTGGCTCCATGTTCTCCTATGCAGCAACAAGCACGGCTCGTCGGCTTTCATCGCTAGCGCCTGACGGACCGAATCCGAGGCAATGATCGCTTCTACCGTGTGTTCAATGGTATTTACTGGACATACCTGCGACAGGTACTCGTTGGGCGTGTGTTGACTAAAGTCTTGATGCAGATAATCGGGGGCCAATGCAGGATTAACCCACCGTTGCTCTAGCTGCAGAGGGACATTATCTGCGTAGTGCACTATCTCACTAAAAAAGACGTCAGTGCCAAGCATGACACCGAGGCGCATCGCGACATCTGCAGAGGCCGATATCCGTTTTAGGGTGCGAATATCACTACGATAGGTTTGGCCTCGCGCCGTTACTTCATCAGCAATGTTGCGGATATCCATTAGCGGCGATTCTGCTTTGGGTTGCGTAACAAATGTGCCTAGTCGCGGTGTACGCTCAAGCCGGCCTTCGTTCACCAAATCGCGTACCGCTTTATTCACTGTCATGCGACTTACATTAAACTGCGCGCAGAGCTCATGCTCAGTAGGAATACGCGCGCCCACAGGCCACACTTGCTGCTCAATCTTATTTACGATGTAGTCTTTGATTTGCTGAAAGCGGGGCGCTTTGGCCATGCGTGATCCTTTCATTGTTTATTGTGTATACAAATGAGCATTGATGAAGTTTATAACAAAATCAAGTGACTGGCAGGCGCAAATGGGTTGATAAGGACGAAAAGAAAAGGGAATTAATTGAGGGGATGACTTGCATCACAAAAGCGGTATCTTCATAATCGACGCTTACTTATTCTGCGCGGTTATTCTCAAACCGTGAAATACATTCATGTGCCACTTGGTGTGTGGCACCACTGAGAAGGATTGTTATCAATGCCTGTAATTACCCTCCCTGACGGCAGTCAGCGTGCTTTTGACCACCCCGTTTCTACTTTTGATGTTGCCAGTGATATTGGCCCAGGCCTTGCCAAAGCGTGTATTGCCGGTCGTGTAGATGGCGTGCGTGTTGACGCTTGCGACCTTATTGAAACTGACGCACAGCTAGAAATCAT
Organism: Salinivibrio sp. IB574; assembly: GCF_001996205.1. Taxonomy (NCBI): domain Bacteria; kingdom Pseudomonadati; phylum Pseudomonadota; class Gammaproteobacteria; order Vibrionales; family Vibrionaceae; genus Salinivibrio; species Salinivibrio sp. IB574. The sequence goes on from NZ_MUFN01000054.1 coordinate 8,747, forward strand.
TACTGCGAAAGATGAAGACGGTTTAGAAATCATCCGTCACTCGTGTGCCCACTTGTTAGGTCACGCGATTAAGCAGCTTTTCCCAGAAACCAAAATGGCGATTGGTCCAACCATCGACAATGGTTTTTATTACGATATCGATCTTGAGCGGTCGTTGACTCAAGACGATCTCGATGCGATTGAAAAACGCATGAAAGAGCTGGCGAAAACTAAATACCAAGTCGTTAAGAAAAACGTCAGCTGGCAAGAAGCTCGCGATACGTTTGAAGCGCGCGGTGAGTCATACAAGATGGAAATCTTGGATGAGAATGTATCACGCGACGACCGTCCAGGCTTGTACCACCACGAAGAATACATTGATATGTGTCGTGGCCCACACGTGCCAAATATGAGCTTTTGTCAGAACTTCAAAATTTTGAACGTAGCTGGCGCGTACTGGCGTGGTAACAGCGACAACAAAATGCTGCAGCGTATTTACGGCACAGCATTTGCGGATAAAAAGCAACTTAAAGCACACCTAGTGCGTCTCGAAGAAGCCGCGAAGCGCGATCACCGTAAACTAGGTAAGCAACTTGACCTGTACCATATGCAGCAAGAAGCGCCCGGGATGGTATTCTGGCATCACAATGGCTGGACGATCTTCCGTGAGCTTGAGCAATTTATTCGCGACAAACTGACTGAGTACGATTATCAGGAAGTTAAAGGCCCATTAATCATGGACCGTATCTTGTGGGAACGTTCTGGTCACTGGGACAAGTACGCTGACTACATGTTTACCACTAACTCTGAAAACCGTGAATATGCACTCAAGCCAATGAACTGTCMTGGTCACGTGCAGATCTTTAACCAAGGCTTGAAGTCATATCGCGATCTGCCATTGCGTATGGCGGAATTTGGTAGCTGCCACCGAAATGAGCCCTCAGGTGCACTGCACGGTCTCATGCGTGTGCGTGGCTTTACCCAAGACGATGCCCACATCTTCTGTACGCCTGAGCAGGTTCAGCAAGAGGTAAGTGCGTGTATCGAGATGGTTTACGATACCTACAAAACATTTGGCTTTGAGAACATTGAAGTCAAACTGTCTACACGTCCTGAAATGCGTGTTGGCTCAGAAGAAATGTGGGATCGTGCCGAAGAGGCGTTAAACCAAGCACTGACTTCAATGGATATTCCATTTGAAGTTCAAGAAGGTGAGGGCGCGTTCTATGGTCCGAAAATTGAGTTTACTTTGCATGATTGCCTCGATCGCGCTTGGCAGTGTGGCACGGTGCAACTCGATTTTGCTCTACCAGAGCGTTTGAGCGCCACTTATGTCGGCGAAGATAACGAACGCCATACGCCAGTGATGATCCACCGCGCTATCTTGGGCTCATTGGAACGTTTCATCGGTATTCTTATCGAAGAATACGCAGGACACTTCCCTGCATGGCTCGCACCACAGCAAGCGGTTGTGATGAATATCACGGATAACCAAGCTGATTATGTGCAAGAGATTGCGAAAAAACTGCAAAAAGCTGGATTTAGAGCATCTGCGGACTTGAGAAACGAGAAGATTGGCTTTAAAATCCGCGAACACACTCTGAAGCGTGTTCCGTATATGCTGGTTTGTGGTGACCAAGAAATGGAAGCTGGTGAAATCGCAGTACGGACCCGTAAAGGTAAAGATTTGGGTAAATTCAAGATTGATGATTTCTTAGCTCAATTGAAGCAAGAAGTGCAAGATCGAACACTCAATATTGTGGAGGAATAAGGTATTAAAGGCGCAAGAAAAGCCCCGGCAAAGAAGAACGCTCATCGTCTAAACAACGAAATTCGTGGTGTCAAAGAAGTTCGATTGTCTGATGACAGCGGCGAACAACTCGGTATCGTACCCTTTGATGAAGCGCTTGCGAAAGCGGAAGCTGAAAGCTTAGATTTGGTCGAGATCAGTCCGAACGCTGAGCCGCCGGTTTGTCGTATTATGGATTACGGCAAATTCCTTTACGAGAAGAGTAAAGCTGCGAAAGAGCAGAAGAAAAAACAAAAGACTATTCAGGTTAAGGAAGTTAAATTCCGTCCTGGTACAGATGTAGGCGACTATCAGGTAAAACTACGCAACCTGGTTCGCTTCATTGAAGAGGGTAACAAGGTCAAGGTTACAATCCGATTCCGTGGTCGCGAAATGGCGCACCAAAGCATCGGTGTTGACGTGCTGAACCGCTTGAAAGAAGACACTGCTGAAATCGCTTCAGTAGAAAGCTTCCCTTCACGCATCGAAGGCCGTCAAATGATCATGGTTCTTGCCCCTAAGAAGAAGTAATTTTGGCTTCCAAGTAACGATCGGCTGCGCCGAAAGGTGCGGCCGTTTTGTTCGCCAAATTGCTATGTTATTAACACAATGCGGAGTTATTCATCATGTCTAAGATGAAATCCAACAAAGGTGCTGCTAAGCGTTTCAAGAAAACTGCTGGTGGCTTCAAGTACAAGCGCGCAACCAAACGTCACATCCTGACTAAGCGTACTACTAAGAACAAGCGTCAGCTGCGTCCAAACGCGATCCTACCAGCGTGCGAAACCGCGCAAGTAGCTCGCATGCTGCCATACGCATAAGTTTTTAGTTCTAGTTTATTTAGTTTAGGAGAGACACAATGGCTCGCGTAAAACGTGGTGTACAAGCTCGTGCACGTCACAAGAGTGTAATGAAGCAAGCGAAAGGCTACTATGGTGCGCGTTCACGCGTATACCGCGTAGCTTTTCAGGCGGTAACGAAAGCTGGTCAATATGCTTACCGTGACCGTCGCCAGAAGAAACGCCAATTCCGTCAACTGTGGATCGCACGTATCAACGCTGCGGCTCGCCAAAACGGTATGTCATACAGCCGTCTGATTAACGGCCTTAAAAAGGCATCTATCGAAATCGATCGTAAGATCCTTGCCGATATCGCGGTATATGACAAAGCAGCATTCTCTGTGCTGGTAGAAAAAGCGAAAGCTTCACTGTAATTTTTACAGTAAAGAATTGCTGAGAAAGGAGAGCTTCGGCTCTCCTTTTTTGTTATTGATGTGTGTCTAGATAATTACACTTCGTGCATATTAAAATGAGTGACGGGTACACCATCTCACTAAAATACCGTGGTATATTGCTTAGATAATAAGTTGCATAATGCCTTCGCACTTTAAGTAGGCAAAGTTCCACTGACGCTTTGTTGAGCTATTAAATCTTCATTTGCCTCCGGCCTTAGTCAGAAGGGTAATAGCATGATAACTGTAAATAAGTGGGAAGCATTTTCTGATAGCTTCGAGCAGAGAAATACCTACGTTGTTGGGCAGGCCATTATAGACACAGTGAAATCGAGACTTGCTGAGTTAGACAACCTCGGGGTAGTACTTGAGGTAGCAGCACTACTTGAATCAAAGCGAGTATTAAAACCTGGTGGTCGGCTGATTGTGATGAGCATAACCCAATACAGCATGAGTTTATTCCAGCAGATTGGACTCATGTATCGTTATATCAAAATGTACGGTAACAAGCCTGCTGGTGCGATAAAACTCACGCCGAAAAGAACACTGCAATATCTTGATGCGGCGATGTTTGAGGATATTCAAACCGAAGTTCTAGGACATGAAGTAAAAGCGTTGTATGCAGAAGCAGTGAAAGCGCGCCGTTAATGACAGATTTTTGTAGCTAGGAGAGTATTACTCATCAATGCTAAAGATTTAAATAGACTGTTAGTGCATTGGCCTTACATCGGTCAGTGCTCGTCTATTGAAAAAATCGAATGCGGGGCAGTGAATGTTACGTACAAGATTCATGCTAGGTATACCTACTTTCTGCGCTGTTATCAAACCTTAACTGACGAGCAAATCTTAYAGTCTCATCAGATTCAGCGCTCGTTAGCGGTCCAGCTGCCGTTTGTGATTGCTCCTTGCTTCACGGACAAAGCCGTATATGTCGCAATTACCATTGACTGGCGAGGAGCTGATAGATGGAGCCAGAGCTTGGGGTATATATGCGGATCATCATATTTGGCCGCTAGAGCAGGTGTACTTACACAATAATGTTGCTGCAAAGCGCTTTATTCCTCATCAGGATTTTCTGCCTTTTTCTCAGCAGTGGTGTCGTGTCGCTCACTACCTAAAAAACGATAAGGATATACGATGAACCAATACGTCTTTTTTTGTCAGCCTAACAACTGTGACCAGTTTACTTACTTGATCAAGGAATCCCCCAGCTATCTTGCTGAAAAAGAAGCATTGTTAGAGCAGGGATTGATCATCGAAGGAGATGTGATTGTTGCTGATTGTGCGGAGACTGCGATTGAAAAATTCCGCCAGATTAATCTCAATACAATCGAGGATTACATACAGCACGATCCTACCGTTGGCTTTACGACCTTTATCATGGAAATGTATCATTCGCTGCGTCGCCGGCTTGGAATGAAATCATGATTGTTGACATCTATCAGGTTGATGCCTTTAGCGCGTCATTGTTTCAGGGAAACCCGGCAGGGGTGTGCATCTCGGCGTCCATGTTGGATGAAGCTACCATGTTGGCTATTGCCGAGGAAATGGCGGTATCTGAAACCGCATTTCTTGCCTTAGATACCATGTCCTTACGCTGGTTTACACCGACTGTAGAAGTCGCACTCTGCGGTCATGGCACACTCGCCACAGCACATGTTTTGGCTGAGTGTGGTGACGTCAAAATTGGTGACAATGTCACTTTTTATACGCAGTCAGGACCTCTTGAGGTGACGGTAAAACGCGAGGGGATAGCGATGGCATTTCCTGTTCCTGAGCTTGCAGAAGTAACGCAAAACCCATCGCGGCTAGAAGCTTTGGGTCTACATGGCTCTGGTATCCGCGCGAGTTATTGCTTTGGCGAAAAAGAGCTGTTGGTGGTTGATTCTGAAGACGATGTAAAAGCGCTGTCTCCTGATTTTGCGGCGCTAAAAACGCAGCCCGGACGTGGTGTGGTGGTGACTGCGGCAAGCTCTGATAACACGGTCGATATTGTCTCTCGCTACTTCGCCCCTTGGGTGGGGGTGAACGAAGACCCAGTGACAGGATCCGCGCATTGTGCGCTGGCAGCTTATTGGTCTCAAGCACTGAGTAAAAAGCAGCTTATCGGTTATCAAGCATCCGCACGCGGTGGGTATATCAAGATGACGCTCAGCGAAGACCATGTGTTGCTACAAGGCCAAGCAGTGACTGTATTCAGCGGAAAGCTGGATTTAAGCAAGAAGTAGTCATTTATTTTCCTCGCGGTATATTTTCAAGGCACAGAATAAATTCCTCCGCGGTTAATAGCCACAAAAAAGAGACCAAATGGCCTCTTTTTCAGTGGTGAAGTGGGTGTATTACGCCACTTGTACTTGCTGTTGTTCGATTTCTTCACTTGGTGTGGCACCAGATTCAGCACCGTGCATCCAACGAATCAGTGTGCCGGATAGCGCCAGTAAGATAACACCGGAAATCGCGGCTGTTGCTGCAATACCACCGAAGATGGCCATGGCACCGTAATCGCCCACATGTGAGCCAATRATACCTGCCACATAGTTAGCGACGGCGTTAAAGCCAAACCATGCACCCATCATTAGAGAAGCCAAACGTAGTGGTGCGAGCTTGGTAACTAGCGATAAGCCGATTGGAGAGAGACAAAGCTCGCCCATGGTATGGAAGAAGAACGCGCCCACTAGCCAGAACATAGAGGTTTTAACCGCCGTGTCGCCACCTTGTTCTAAAACGGCACCAATCATGAACACAAATCCTAACGCGAGCATAAATAGCGCCATCGCGAACTTCACTGGTGAACTTGGCTCTTTACTGCCCAAGCGAACCCATAGTGATGCGACAATGGGAGCAAACACAATGATGAAGAATGGATTAAGCGATTGGAACCAAGCCGCAGGGATCTCAAAACTCCCCACCATACGATCTGTGTATTGTTGGGTATAAATATTCATCAGTCCGCCTGCTTGCTCGAAGCCAGCCCAGAAAATGATCACGAACAAGCCCATCAATAAAATCACTTTGAGGCGATCGATTTCTTTTTTCGTCAATGGAGCATTGGTGGTCGACTTATTGGCGTCTCGCGCTTGCTGTGCGGCGGGTACTTTACCGATTTCGCCCAGCCATGAGTTCGCCATGGTAAGCTGGATTGCCAAACTGATTAGCATGCCAACGCCTGCCGCGAAGAAACCGTATTGCCAACCGTAGGCACTCGTTACTGTACCAGAGACAAAACCGGCGAGCAGTGAACCAATATTGATCCCCATGTAGAAGATGGTAAAGGCACCATCTCTACGGTGATCGCCTTCGTTATAAAGGTCACCAACCATGGTTGAAATATTGGGCTTTAACAGGCCACAACCAGTGATCAGTAGGGCAAGACCAGCATATAAGGTATGCACGATATCCAAGCCATATTGGTGAGCGGGAAATGCAAGGGTGAACTGACCGATGGCCATTAAGGCACCACCGAACACCACCGCACGTCGCTGACCAATATAGTTGTCGGCAAACCACCCACCAATTAATGGCGTGATGTAGACCAAGCCTGTGTAGTAGCCATAAAGCTCAAGTGCATCTTTGGTTGACCAGCCTAAACCACCGTTAATGGTCTGATCGGTCAAATAAAGGACGAGGATGGCGCGCATCGCGTAGTACGAAAAGCGCTCCCAAAGCTCAGTGCCAAAAAGCAAAAATAGCCCACGAGGGTGGCCGAGTATATTCTTTTGGTTTTCCATAACTATCTAATTATTCACTTAAAGTTTTTGTTGGGTCTGCATTTCGTCATTTGGCGTGCAGTACGTCGCCAAGAGGGAGGGTTATGG
>NZ_MUFN01000055.1:0-7513 GCF_001996205.1 Salinivibrio sp. IB574
ATCATCGTATATGGTGAGTAAAACAGAATAAAAATCTATCTTTAATTTTTAAGCTAGTTTTTATTACTAATTTTAGTGGTTGGTTAGTTAGCGATGATCAGTATTTCAGCGTACATGTGTGTACACGCGTGTTCGCTAAAAAGGTACGGGCCGACTGCTATCAACGCGTGGAGCATGAAAGAAAAGCGGCGAGTATGAACGCCGCGTATTTTGTTATATCGCTTGTGGGTGCAAATGGCTTTGCAGTTGCTGGGCAAGCGGTGACAATGTCTCGTTCGCTTCACCGACGACAATGACGCTCGCATCATGAGCCGGCAGGCTTACCGACATCATATTGCCATCACGCTGCTGAGCAGGAGATTGACTGGACATGGGAACTACAAAAACCGTATAGGCCTGCCCATCAGCTTCCATCACCATATGCAGCGCATGTTGGTCACCAAAACTGCAATGGTTGATATAGGTGACTTGGCCGGGGAGCTGGGTGAAGGCTTTGCCGAAAGGACGTAACTTAGCGTTAACCTGTTGAATGCTGGCATTTTCATTAACACCCTCGATAAAGGCATGTTCATGATAGTAGTGTGCCAAGGCAACACGGTTGATATCCACGCTACCCAATCCCCAGTTAAATTGCCCCAAAGCTATCCCAAATACAAACGCAATCGATGCGGCGATCGCCAGATGCCAGCGAGGTCGCTTCGTCTGAGCGGCTACATGGGATGTTTGTGCAAATACAATTTTATCCGCCAAATCCTCAGGCACATCGACCCGCAAGGCTTGGTCGATTTTACTGTCGAGATCGGCAATATCGTCGGCATACTGTTGATGGCTTGCTGACGCTGACTTATGTGCTTGGACATCTGGATCTGTGGTATGCGGATCAGCCAGAAGACGGCGACGGAATTCAAGATCGTCCATAGTGTTTGCCTCCCGGGTTGGCGTTGGTATCGAGTGCTTCTTTGAGTTGCGCTCTTGCTCGGAATAAACGTGTCATCACCGTGTTTTTATTTAAATCAAGGATCTGAGCGATTTCATCGCCACTAAACCCCGCGATCACTTGCAGCACTAGCGGCTCTCGGTACTCAGGGGCGAGGGCGGCGATTTGACGGTGTAACCAGCGCTGTTCCATCGAGGCTTCTTCACTTGGGCGAGTATTGTCGACCAACTCTCCCTCTTCGACCTCGACGGTATCGAACTGTTTACGTTCGAAACGTCGCGCATTTTCTCGGCGTAAAATAGTAATAAGCCAGGCTTTTGCGGCTTTATCATCGTGCAAACTGTCCAGTGCTCGCCATGCGCGCAAACAGGTTTCTTGCACTAAGTCTTCCGCGATATGCGGGTCTTTCGCTAGCCAGAAAGCATAGCGATAGAGGTCACGGTGCCAAGCGCGCACCAGTGCCTCATAACGGGCTTGTCGGTTCATACCTGACTCGACCTTATAAGGTGACGATTAATTTCATACTGACCGTGAAAAGTGTCATTAAATTTCATCTTTTCACGAAAAGCGGCGTAACTTTGATCTGTTTCAATATAGCGTACTCACAAGTCGGTAAAGTGAACCCTGTCGTTATCGGCCATGTGTCGACACTCGTGAGGTTGAGTGAACGGCGTTTCCTTTTTGAATGATATGACTTTCTGTTCGGATCTGGGTGCGGGGAAAAGCACTGCACACTTCCCAGATTATCGTTTTGCTTTCCAATCTTTTTTGGGGCTCACGCTAGCGTGTAGCCCCTTTTTTTATTGTGTATTTTCTTTTCAATCCTCTGAAAATAAATCACTGTGATCAGCCTAGGCGCTGAATTGTGCGCCTGTTGGCAATCTTACCAATCAATTAAAACGGATGTTTTAAGCTGGTAACATTTTAGTTACACTCGTGGTCAGACCTGTAGAACATCCTAAGGAGCAGTGATGACGTCTCAGCAACACCTTAAAACCAGCAAGGGCGATCGTATCGCCATTGTGTCTGGGCTGCGCACGCCATTTGCCCGCCAGTCAACCGCCTACACAGATGTCCCCGCGGTTGACCTCGGAAAAATGGTGGTTCAAGAAATGCTCAATCGCAGTGCGATTTCGCCGAAAGACATCGATCAAGTCGTTTTTGGTCAAGTGGTACAAATGCCGGAAGCCCCAAACATTGCCCGTGAAATTGTATTGGGGACAGGTATGGACATCCATACTGACGCCTACAGTGTCACACGTGCTTGTGCGACCAGTTTTCAAGCGGTGGTAAATGTTGCTGAGAGCATGATCGCGGGCAATATCGAAGTGGGTATTGCTGGGGGCGCGGACTCGTCGTCCGTACTGCCCATTGGTGTGAGCAAGAAGTTAGCACGCACTCTGTTGGACTTGAGTAAAGCCAAAACCATGAGCAAGCGTTTGAAGCTGCTCAGTAAGCTTTCGGTGAAAGATCTGGCACCTGTTCCACCTGCGGTAGCGGAATATTCAACCGGCCTAAGCATGGGGCAAACCGCAGAGCAAATGGCAAAGTCACATCAAATTAGCCGCCAAGAACAAGATGCCTTAGCGTTACGCTCGCACCAACTGGCGAGCAAAGCGTGGGACGAAGGCTTGCTCAGTGATGAGGTGATGACGGCGTATCCTGAGCCTTACAAAGCGTGGATTGCAAAAGATAACAACTTACGCCCGCAATCCACTCTTGAGGATTACGCGAAACTGCGTCCGGCTTTTGACCGCAAGCATGGCTCGGTCACCGCTGCAAACAGTACGCCGCTCACTGATGGTGCCGCTGCGGTATTGATGATGCCAGAAAGTCGTGCCAAAGCACTGGGACTCGAGGTATTGGGCTATATCCGCTCGTATGCATTCTCTGCCATTGGGGTGCAAAAAGACATGCTGATGGGACCGTCTTACGCGACGCCGCTTGCGCTCGATCGTGCCGGTATTTCACTGTCCGATTTAACCTTGATCGATATGCACGAGGCCTTTGCGGCACAAACCCTCTCGAATGTAAAAATGTTTGCATCCGAGACGTTTGCACGTGAGCACCTTAATCGTGACCGCGCGATTGGCGAAATTGATATGGATAAATTTAACGTCTTGGGGGGCTCGATTGCATACGGTCACCCATTTGCGGCAACCGGTGCCCGTATGATCACCCAAACACTGCGTGAACTGAAACGTCGTGGCGGCGGACTGGCCCTTAACACCGCATGTGCCGCAGGTGGCCTTGGCGCAGCAATGATTTTGGAGGCGGAATAATGACAGTCGAAAACCATCAAGCCTTTACGTTATATATCGCTGACAACCAAGTCGCTTGGCTAAAAGTGGATGTTCCCGGAGAAAGCATGAATACCCTACAGGCAAGCTTTGTCGAAGGGGTCTCCGAGGTACTGGATCAACTAGAAAACAACACTAATATCAAGGGGCTTGTGATCCATTCTGGCAAGCCTGATAACTTTATTGCCGGTGCGGATGTGCGCATGCTCGATGCGTGTGAAACAGCTGAACAAGCCGCAGAGATTGCCGCACAAGGACAAACGCTGTTTGCACGTATTGAGAAGCTGCCCTTCCATGTTGTAGCTGCAATCCATGGCCCATGTTTGGGGGGCGGATTGGAGCTCGCGTTGGCGTGTCATAGCCGTGTCGCGACCGATTGGGACAAAACCCGACTCGGGCTGCCAGAAGTGCAACTGGGGTTATTACCTGGCTCGGGCGGTACGCAGCGACTGCCACGTCTGATTGGCGTGCCAAATGCGCTAGATATGATCCTAACCGGCAAACAACTGCGAGCGAAAAAAGCGAAAAAGCTCGGCGTGATTGATGACTGTGTCCCGCATACCGTATTGCTGGATGTGGCAGAAGCCTTGGCGCAAAAATCAAAGCCCAAGCGCCCGCGTAGCTGGCAAAGCTGGATGCTCAGCGGTAATGCGGTGGGTCGTAACTTTGTCTTTGACCAAGCAGGAAAGAAAACTCGCGCGAAAACACGAGGGAACTATCCTGCTGCGGATGCGATTCTCGCGGTGGTGAAAAAGGGGTTAGATAAAGGCATCCAAGCAGGTCTTGAAGAGGAAGCGCGCCGTTTTGGTGAATTGGTGATGACCAGCGAGTCCAAAGCGTTGCGTAGCATTTTCTTTGCGACCACGGCAATGAAAAAAGAAAACGGTGCAGATGCTGAGCCGGGCGAGATTAAACGGATTGGCGTCTTAGGTGGCGGCTTGATGGGCGCCGGGATTGCCCATGTATCAGTCGCAAAAGCCGGCTATCCTGTCCGAGTGAAGGATGTCAGTGAAGACGGCATCTTAAACGCGCTTCGCTACAGCTACAATTTGCTCAACAAAAAGCGCAAGCGTAAGCAGATCAGTAAAGCGGAACTGCAAGCGACCATGATGCAACTGTCTGGCGATACGCAAGCGACCACCTTGTCGAATGCAGATGTGGTGATTGAAGCGGTGTTTGAAGATTTATCACTCAAGCATCGTATGGTCGAGGAAATGGAGTCAATTACAGGAAACGAGGCAATTTTTGCCACCAATACCTCGTCATTGCCTATTCACCAAATAGCTCAAGGCAGCCAGCGCCCGGAGAACATCGTGGGCTTGCATTACTTTAGCCCGGTGGAAAAAATGCCGCTGGTGGAAGTCATCCCGCATACAGGTACCAGTGAGAAGACCATTTCGACTGTGGTAAAACTGGCTCGTCAACAAGGTAAAACGCCTATCGTGGTTGGTGACAGTGCGGGCTTTTATGTCAATCGTATTCTAGCGCCCTATATGAACGAAGCGGCGCGAGTGTTATTGGCTGGCGAAAGCATTGAGCATATCGACAATGCTTTACTCGACTTCGGTTTCCCAGTTGGTCCTATCACTTTGTTGGATGAAGTCGGAATCGATATTGGGGCTAAGATTGCGCCCATTTTGACTCAAGAGCTGGGTGAGCGTTTTGAAGCGCCAGATGTGTTTGATGTATTGCTGAACGACGACCGAAAAGGGCGTAAAACAGGCAAAGGATTTTACTTATACGATACGGGCAAAAAAGGCAGCAAGGGCAAACAGGCCGATAAAAAAGTGTACAGCCTGCTCAATATCAAGCTGAATCCAACACTCTCTGGCCATGACATCGCACAGCGATGTGCGCTCATGATGCTCAATGAAGCGGCGCGTTGTTTGGATGAAGGGGTGATCCGCTCTGCCCGTGATGGTGATATCGGTGCGATTTTCGGCATTGGGTTCCCTCCTTTCCTAGGTGGCCCTTTCCGCTATATGGACCAAGTGGGAATAGAGCGCATTGTGAGCTTGCTGCAATCTCATCAAGACCGTTATGGGGACCGTTTTGCACCGTGCGAGCGTTTGGTGATGATGGCAAAAGAAGGGCAACAGTTTTATCCCTAAGCTCGGCGTGTCACCTGAATCGAAAGGGCAGCGTTACGCTGCCCTTTTTTATAGTGGCCTGACAAAGGACCACTGTGGTTTCGCAGTGACGCGCTTATTCTTCGCTACGGCCACAAATGGCGCGAAATGCGTCAATATCGCGAATAGGGTGCGCACCGTCTAATGAGGCATGTTCACGGTGCTCGCTGCCGCAGCTATGCATGACAAGCCTATCCGCGGTTCGCGGTTTGAGACGATTAACCACAAAACGCACCATGTCGGCTCGGGTTAGCGACTCCATGGCCTCGGCCACCTGTTCACGGCGTTCGTAGTGATAGTCTTTATTGCCGATACTGATCCAATAGCGCTGCGCGCGAGCGCGCAGGTTATTATCTGGCTCGCGAATTTGCGCTAACAGGCTTTGCTTACTGCTTTGCCAGCGCGCTTCGCTCATTTCCAGCAAGATCATAAATAGCGCATTGAGGAAATCATCCACGGCGGCCATCAGTTGGTTAGGGCCTGCCATTGGCGATTGGACGTAAAAGATCAGCCCTGGGTGGCGATTTAACGGTAAATTGCCAGCGCCTACCATATATCCCAATTGTTGGCGCGTGCGCAACTCGTTAAAAAAGGTGGCTGACATCAGATGATTGGCAAGCGTGTAGGTGGCGACCGCTTCAGAGGAGGTGTCTGGACTTTGGTAGTACACCAACAACGCCGACTCCGCATGATCGAGTGCTAGCTCGTAGCTCACGGTGCCGCAGTCGTTTAATAGGGTCAGCGGCCGGACCGATTCTTGATAGGTTTGGTCGTCTACCCGCAGCGCATCTTTAACGGTTTCGGCCAAGGCCTTCGCTTGGTGACGGTGCCAGTTGCCGTAGACAAACATATCCACATGCAGCGTGGCGAACATGGCCTCAACGAACTCGGGTAAATCGGCGAGCGTGACGGTGTCGAGCGCGTCGAGTAAGGCTTGATAGGGTGGGTTATTGGGCTGCAATATCCCCGTCATGCTGTTATATAGCTGACTTAATGGCTTATTTTTGGCCCCGTTCTCCCAATTACGCTTAAGTTGGCTTTTGATCACTTCAAAGCGTTCGGGCTTAAAGTTGCGCCGTGAAAAGGTGTCGAGGATCAAGGCCAACAGCAGCGGCTGTTTATCATTAAAGCCACTGATGTTTAGTGTAACGCCACCTTGATGGGCATATAAGTTGTAATTAATGCCTGCAATTTCTGCTTGGTAGGCATGTTCGTTTAGCGCTTCAAGTAGCATTTCGACGCTCAAGCGCGTCATGACAATGTTTTTGACGCTAGCGACGGCATGCGGACTGTCAATGGCAATGTAGACATGCCCTTTGGGCACCCGAAAGTGAGGCTCTTGACCATGCCAGAGCCGGAACCCTGGCAGCTCTTCTATCAATATCGGCGTATCGCTCGCATCATCTTCAAGCGGCAAGGGACGCAGCGCATCGGCAATGTAGGGATTTGGATCAGGTAACGTCAGCGCAGGAGAAATATAGGTGGTGCGCCATTTCTCACACTGCTTTTCGCTAAAGTGCTTCACCGCGTAGGGGGTGTCATACCATTTGGCTAGTTTGTCGTATTTAAAGCCTTTGGCAACCAAGGTTACCCTGAGGTTATCGACCGTCATTTGCTGCAGCATGGCTTGGATTTGGGCGTGGTCAAATCCGGCCATCATGTAATCCCCGTATACCACCTCAATCGGGTCATAATGCTGCATATTCATCACCAGCTGACTCACCGTATCAATCGGGCGCAGCGGCTCTTGATAGTAAAACGCAAGCTCTTGGACTTGGCGTTTTTCTTGGTAACGCCACGCTTCCACACCGTATTGGCGGATAAGTTGAATGGCTTGAAACACATAGGTGATAATGTCGTCGAGCTTGCTCAAGCCCAGCTCGGTGAGTGCAAGGCTTAAGGTAAACTCACGGAAATCTTTGCCACTGATGCCGCCGCCTGCAGAGAGGGTATTGATGTAGCCTTTGCTTTTGAGCAGAGACATCAAGCTACCGGGACCTTCGTAGCCGAGAAGGTGGGCGATGTAAGATAGAGGTTTCGTGCGGTATTGATATTCGCYTTCGGGCAGTGAGAACGCGAGGGTTAACTTGCGTACCTCTTTAAGTGGCTCCACGGTGATCCACTGGCGTCGCTGTGCGGCACTAATC
>NZ_MUFN01000056.1:0-6691 GCF_001996205.1 Salinivibrio sp. IB574
GGTGTGTAAGCGCTGTGAGGCGTTGAGCTAACCTGTACTAATTGCCCGTGAGGCTTAACCATACAACACCCAAGAGGTTTTGGGTTGGACTTGAAATAAGCCAGTTGATTGTGGCGAGAACGAACAGCTTTCTAGATTTAGGAACGAATTTATCAAATACATCCTTGTATTTGACCCTGACGGGCCGGGTGTGTAAGCGCTGTGAGGCGTTGAGCTAACCTGTACTAATTGCCCGTGAGGCTTAACCATACAACACCCAAGAGGTTTTGGGTTGGACTTGAAATAAGCCAGTTGATTGTGGCGAGAACGAACAGCTTTCTAGATTTAGGAACGAATTTATCAAATACATCCTTGTATTTGACCCTGACGGGCCGCACTGAAGTGCGTTAAATTTTGTTCCAGACAAAATTTTGCTTGGCGACCATAGCGCTTTGGACCCACCTGACTCCATGCCGAACTCAGTAGTGAAACGAAGCAGCGCCGATGGTAGTGTGGGGTCTCCCCATGTGAGAGTAGGACATCGCCAGGCTTTGATTATAAATTGTGACTGTTGCTTGCGATTTTTGATAGCTACGGTGCTCATGTACTGACGTACACTGCGCGTCTCGCTTCAAAACGCCCATCACACAGACACAATTTAAGCATCAAAGCAGATATGCGTAAGACTTTGATGAGAAAACACCAAGCCCTGACCTTATGGTCGGGGCTTTTTTGTATCTTGAGGGTATATTAGCCCTGTGCGCCTCGCCGCAAAATTCCCGTCACACAGACATAACTCAATCATCAAAGCAGATGAACATAAGACGTTAAGCTCAACCTCTACGCTCTGAACTGACAGTCGGGGCCAATTCTTATCGCAGTAATCTTGCGTAAGACTGGTATGAGGGACGCGATGCGTTGGGCGTTGTGGCATCTACATATAGATACGCTGAGGTGTGGGTGGCAGCCATTATTATGAGCCGTGCTGATTCGTATCCAGCAGGCACAAAAAAGCCCCCAATTTTGGAGGCTTTAGCCTGAGTGCTTCGCTCTCTTTTAGCGTGGGTTTTTCTCAATGAGTTCACGCGTCCTCTGGGCCGGCTCTTCAAGTCCCAGCTTTTCGTAGGCTTTTAACATTAACGGTAGAGAAGCGCGCGCGGCCTCTGTATCTGGAAAGTCTCGCTGTATAGCTTGACAACGATTCACGGCGGCAACCCAAGCTTCGCGACGAATATAGAAATCCGCAGTGGCCAATTCATAGTTAGCTAAGCGGTTTTTCAGTGCCACCATCCGTGCTTTCGCGTCTGCAGCATATTCACTATTAGGGTAGCGTTCGAGTAAGCGACGAAAATCGGCAAAGGCCTTTCTGGCGGGTTCTGGGTCGCGATCGTTACGCTCCATACGGAGAATATCGTGGATCAGGCTGCGATCTTGCGCCATGTGAACCAAACCACGCATATAGACTACCCAATCGCTTTCTGGGTGAGCTGGATGCATACGGATAAAACGATCTATGGTGGCTTCTGCGAGCGCGAGATCGTCGTTTTTGTAATAGGCGTAGATCAGATCAAGCTGGACTTGATCGGAGTATGCGCCAAACGGATAGCGTGAATCTAGCGCTTCGAGTTTTTCGATCGCAGTGATCCAAGCGCCTTTGTTTAACTGCGCCTCTGCATCTTGATACAGCTTAGATGGCGGATCATCTTGAACGACTTGGTTGTTACTTGAACAGCCCGCGAGTATTGAGGTGGCTAACAGCGCAGTAAGCGTAAGGCGTTTCATGGGTTATCGCACTTCCTTGAAAAGTTTTTATGCCATCTGGATTACGGTCGCAGCGGCAAACAGATACAATGTCATTATTCCGGCTATTTTATCCAGTGACAGGCGACTATAGCAAAAGGCGAGAGCGGGCGATACGCCACACGCCGCCATAACGACTGTCGCGAGGGATTAGTCATAGAAATCACAGAAAAGTTCGATATGGCACAACAGATAGAATTATCTCACCACATTCAAGACCACCAACTGGGCCAGCGACTCGACCAAGCAATTGCAGAGTTGTTCCCTGACTACTCGCGTTCTCGGATCAAAACATGGATCCAAGCAGGGCAAGTGTGCTTAGACGGGGAGGTAATGGATAAGCCTCGCCATAAAGTGATGGGGGGAGAAGCGATACAGATCCAAGCGGAAGTGGAAGACGATAATCGCTGGATCCCGCAAGACATCCCTCTAGATATTGTCTACGAAGATGATGACTTGTTGGTGATTAACAAACCTGCAGGTTTAGTCGTGCATCCGGGCGCTGGGTGCCCAGATGGCACTATCTTAAACGGATTATTGTATCTATATCCTGAGATCGGCGATGTGCCTCGCGCAGGCATCGTGCACCGGCTTGATAAAGATACGACAGGGTTGATGGTTGTCGCTAAAACCATCCCAGCGCAAACGCGATTAGTGCGTGCCTTGCAAAAGCGTAAAATTACTCGCGAATATGAGGCGATTGCGATCGGGAATATGACCGGAGGCGGATTGGTGGATAAGCCCATTGGCCGTCACTCCACCAAGCGCACCCATATGGCGGTACACGAGCTAGGAAAGCCCGCGATCACCCACTATCGGGTTGCGGAGCATTTTCGAGGTCATACACGGCTAAGGCTGCGATTGGAAACCGGACGCACTCACCAAATTCGTGTCCATATGGCCTATTTGAACCATCCTTTGGTAGGCGATCCTTTATATGGTGGAAAGGCTAAGCCACCACGTCAGGCGGATGATGTGTTGGTTCAAGGTTTGCGTCAGTTCAAACGACAAGCTTTGCATGCAGCGATGCTACGCTTAGATCATCCGGTGACGGGCGAGCAAATGGAATGGCATGCCCCGGTTCCTGAGGATATGGTCGCGTTGACCGAGCTACTCAGAGATGACCAAGCGAAATACGGTGAAGAGGACTATTAATGGAATGTATCCAGCCTGACTGGCCTGCGCCGCGTCATGTAAAGGCACTGACCACCACTCGCCTCGGTGGGGCGAGTCAGGGCGTCTTCTCGGGCTGGAACCTTGGCCTACATGTGGGGGATGACGCCGAAGTTGTCTCGCAAAATAGGGCCATTCTTCAAGCGCTGGTTGGTGGGCCTATCACCTGGCTTAATCAAGTTCATGGTACACAGGTAGTACGGCTACCGTGTGTTGAGAGCTTGCCAGACGCGGATGCGGCGGTGACGGACGTATCTGGTCAAGTGTGTACAGTGATGACCGCTGACTGTTTACCTGTCTTGATCACCGATCGGCAGGGATCACAAGTTGCGGCTGTACATGCAGGTTGGCGAGGGCTACTCGATGGAGTCATAGAGACAACCATCGCCACGTTTACGGACTCGACCCAATGTATGGCTTGGCTGGGGCCGGCAATCGGTCCCATGCATTTTGAGGTCGGACAGGAGGTTTATGACGCTTTTACGCGCGACTGCCCGGCGGCTCGCTCAGCTTTCGTTCGTCAACCGCATCAGAAGTATCTTGCCGACTTGTATCTGCTGGCTAAACAGCGCCTTGCCAAAATGGGCGTCACGGACGTGTATGGTGGCGACCATTGTACTTACCGGCAACAAGATCAGTTCTATTCTTACCGACGTGATGGGCAAACAGGCCGTATGGCCAGTTGTATTTGGCTGACAAAATAAAGTCAGTGGCGATGGTTGAAAACCTCACTGATGGTGCCCATTTATTCATCAAGCTAAGGTGTTAAGTGGGAGGAGCTATGCGCCTTGATCGTTTTACCAGTAAATTTCAAATCGCCATTTCTGATGCACAGTCACTGGCATTAGGACGTGATCATCAATATATCGAACCCGTTCACTTGATGAGCGCATTGCTCAATCAAGATAGCAGTGCGATTCGCCCTTTACTCACCATGATGAACGTAGATGTGAGCCAACTGCGTTCTAGCCTTTCTGAATTACTTGATCGCTTACCGAAAGTGACAGGGACGGGCGGCGAAGTTCAGCTTTCTAATAATCTCGGTATCCTCTTCAACCTGTGCGACAAGATCTCGCAAAAGCGTAAAGACAAGTACATCTCGTCTGAGTTATTTGTGTTAGCTGCGGTGGAAGATAAAGGACCACTAGGTGAGTTGTTGCGCAGCCATGGCTTAACCAGTCAAAAAGTGGAAGAGGCGATTGAGAAAGTTCGCGGTGGGCAACAAGTGGATGACCCTAATGCGGAAGAAAATCGACAAGCGCTTGAAAAATTCACCATCGATCTTACTGAGCGAGCGGAGCAGGGCAAACTGGATCCTGTGATTGGTCGCGATGATGAAATTCGTCGTACCGTGCAAGTGTTGCAGCGGCGCACCAAAAATAATCCCGTGTTAATCGGTGAACCCGGTGTCGGTAAAACCGCCATTGTGGAAGGCTTAGCTCAGCGTATCGTCAACGGTGAGGTTCCTGAAGGGCTACGCAAAAAACGCGTTCTCTCGCTAGACATGGGTTCGTTGGTGGCCGGTGCGAAATACCGTGGTGAATTCGAAGAACGTTTAAAAGCGGTGCTGAATGAACTTGCGAAAGAAGAAGGCAATGTCATTCTATTCATTGATGAATTACACACCATGGTCGGTGCAGGCAAAGCCGAAGGAGCGATGGATGCGGGCAACATGTTGAAGCCGGCGTTGGCTCGCGGGGAGCTCCACTGTGTTGGCGCAACCACACTTGATGAGTATCGCCAGTACGTAGAAAAAGATGCTGCGCTAGAGCGCCGTTTCCAAAAAGTGTTGATCAACGAGCCTACAGTGGAAGATACGGTGGCGATTTTACGTGGACTCAAAGAGCGTTATGAGCTGCACCATGCCGTTGAAATTACCGACCCAGCGATTGTTGCAGCTGCAAGTTTATCGCACCGTTATATTGCTGATCGGCAACTGCCCGACAAAGCCATTGACTTGATTGATGAAGCTGCGTCGAGCATTCGCATGCAAATCGACTCTAAGCCCGAATCGCTCGACCGCTTAGAGCGCCGCATTGTGCAACTTAAAATTGAGCAGCAAGCGTTAGAGAAAGAAGAAGATACTGCCAGCCGCAAGCGTCTTGATAGTCTTAAAGAGGAGCTTGACACCAAAGAGCGCGAATACGCTGAATTGGAAGAAGTCTGGAATACAGAAAAAGCGGCAGTATCGGGGACACAACACATCAAGGCGGCGCTCGAGCAGGCGCGTACAGATATGGAGATTGCCCGTCGTGCTGGCGACTTGAGCCGCATGTCGGAACTGCAATACGGCAAAATTCCTGAGCTCGAAAAACAATTGGATCTTGCTAGCCAAGCCGAAATGCAAGAAATGACCTTGCTGAAAAACCGCGTGACGGATAGCGAGATCGCGGATGTTATCTCGCGCCAAACCGGCATTCCGGTTGCGCGCATGCTAGAAAGCGAGAAAGAAAAACTGCTCAATATGGAAGCTGCACTGCACGAGCATGTTATCGGGCAAGATGAAGCGGTAAGTGCGGTTGCGAATGCTATTCGTCGTAGTCGTGCCGGTTTGGCCGATCCAAATCGTCCGATTGGCTCCTTCCTTTTCCTTGGGCCAACAGGGGTAGGTAAAACCGAACTATGTAAGTCGCTAGCCGAGTTCATGTTCGATAGCCGTGATGCCATGGTACGGATTGATATGTCCGAGTTTATGGAGAAGCACTCAGTGGCTCGCCTTGTTGGGGCACCCCCGGGTTATGTCGGCTATGAAGAAGGTGGCTATCTCACCGAAGCGGTGCGGCGGCGACCTTATTCCGTTATTTTGCTCGATGAAGTGGAAAAGGCTCACCCAGATGTATTCAACATCTTGCTGCAAGTGTTGGATGATGGGCGTCTTACCGATGGCCAAGGTCGGACAGTCGACTTTCGTAACGCGGTCGTGATCATGACATCTAACCTAGGCTCTGATCGTATTCAAGAGCACTTCGGTGAACTTGACTACGCAGGTATGAAACAGACGGTGATGGATGTCGTTGCACATCACTTCCGTCCTGAATTCATTAACCGTATCGATGAAGCGGTGGTTTTCCATCCCTTAGCGGAAGACCATATTAAGAATATTGCTAGATTGCAGATGCAAGAAGTTGCACGTCGTATGGCGGAACGAGACTTTACCCTTGAAGTGACAGAAGCGGCGTTAGCCATGGTCGCGAAAGGAGGCTTTGATCCAGTCTATGGCGCGCGACCACTCAAACGGGCAATTCAGCAATCGATAGAGAACCCACTTGCTCAGCAAATACTGAGTGGCGATCTCCTGCCTGGACGCCCTGTTGTTCTCGATGTCGAGAATGAACAAATTATTGCTAAACAAAGCTAATCGAACCAAATCGCAAAAAAGCCACCGTTTTAGGTGGCTTTTTTATGGCTATACCGCCTAAATTGGCGAGAAAACTTGCGAATTGTTGGGTTTTTGTTCGGTCGGTATTTTTTCTTTAAAAACCCCTTGCGTCACAAAAATACCTCTCTATAATGCGCTCCTCGTTGGCACGGCAAACCGCGCTAATAAACGGCAGCAAAGCCAAGTAAACAAAAAGCTTGACTCACTGCCTCGGTGGCGTAAAATGCCACTCCCGCTCAAGATTGAGCGACGCTCTTTAACAATTTGACCTATGCAATCTGTGTGGGCACTCGTTGAGAATAGACAAAAAGATTTATTCGATGAACTGAGTGACCAATTCATGTTGGTACAGCCTTGAGC
>NZ_MUFN01000057.1:0-10509 GCF_001996205.1 Salinivibrio sp. IB574
TGTCAAAGAAGGCAAATTAAGGCACGATGAAGTGAACCAAGTGATTAGCTGAGTGACTCATCTGGTCAATCAATAGTGCCATGCGCGGGCAAGGCCCGCGTTTTTCAACACTTGGCGTCGATGGTTATAATTGTTATGTTATTACATTACTTTTGAAGGTGTGGATGCCTGCATGACTCGGCCATTGATCGTCCATCTGTTGTTGCTTGTCATACTCAGCCAATCTGGGCTGTGGGCGCGTCATCACCTCGATACCTTCACGCCCACACATCACAGCGAACATTGCAGCCTCTGTCATTTGGCGCCTCCCGCACTGATCGCGTATGCGGTCTCAGCGCCTGCCCCCACTTATGTCGTCAACGAGATTATTGCACTCTCAAAGCCAGCTCAGGCTTACCACATCGCCATTGCCTTTTCGGCACGCGACCCACCTAGTTGAATAAATACCGCAATGATTTAACCCATTTATTCACTAGGAGAACCCAATGAAAACGCGTTTTTTACCCAATGTTATCGCCATGGCTATCGCAACCGCGTCCACAGCCACATTTGCTGACGAAGCCAACTATCAGTCGTTCGATGCCCATGTGCACGGTGAAGTCACCGCAAGCCTTGCCCAAGACGGTGAGCGCGTGCTGATTGAACTGACCGCGCCCGGCCATGATGTGGTTGGGTTTGAGCACCACCCTAAAAACGCCAAGGATCAGCAAACGCTCGAAGATGCTTATGCACTACTGCGTGATGGCGGGAAACGCTTCCAGCTTGCTGAAGCGGCGAATTGCCAGCTGGTCGACGTCAAGATCACGAGCAGCTTTGAAGACCATGACCATGACCACAAGCATGAGCATGAGCATGAGCATGAGCATGAGCATGAGCATGAGCACAATAGCATTCACGGTGAAGATGGCGAAGATGGCCACGCCCATCGTGACGGTCGCGATGGCCGAGACGGCAAAGATGCTCATCATGAGGATCATGGTGACCACCATGATCACAGCCACCATGCGCATGAGGACCATCATGATCACGACAAGCATGATGATCACCATGGGCATGATCACGGTAACCACAACACCTTATCGGCAAACTACCAATTCGTTTGCCAAAACCCGCAAGCTTTCACCGAATTGCAAACTGATTGGTTTAGCCTATTCCCCAACACAGAAACCGTCAAAATTCAGGCCTTTACTGATGACAAGGTTTGGGTCGAAACCTTGAATCGTGCCAAGTCGCACATCCAGTGGTAGTGAACAAGGAGGCGGGGCGCATCCAGCGCCCCTGTCAGGCATGATAACCATCGAACAACTACGTTTTACTTGGCCAGCTCAGCCGCAACCGATCTTAGATATCGATAGCTTTGCGGTCGGTGAGGGCGAGCATGTATTTTTAAAAGGCCCCAGTGGCAGCGGGAAATCCACGCTACTGAGCCTGATTGCAGGCATTCATACCCCACAATCGGGAACGCTAACGGTCAATCATCAAGCGCTTACAGCACTGAATGATCGCCAACGGGATCAGTTCCGTGCCAACCATATTGGTTATATTTTTCAGCAATTTAATCTGCTGCCTTATTTGTCGGTGATCGATAATGTCACCGTTCCGCTGCGCTTTTCTCACACGCGGCGTCAGGCACTCAGCCAGCCTGCACACCAAGAGGCCGCCAATTTACTCGATAAGCTGGGTCTTCCCGCACACTGTTACCATCAGCCAGTGACTGCGCTGAGTATCGGCCAGCAACAGCGAGTCGCCGCGGCACGGGCATTAATTGGGGCACCGGCGTTAATTATCGCTGACGAGCCGACCTCTGCGCTCGATGCGGACACCCGCAATACCTTTATTCAGTTGCTTCAAGACCGCTGCCGGGAAGCCAACAGCAGCTTATTGTTTGTCAGCCATGACAGCCAATTGGCGCCCTTGTTTGACCGCGATGTCTCGCTTCCCGCGCTTAATCGCGCCATGCATCGCGAGGAGGCCAACCAATGATTTCACTGTTAGGATTGGCAGGGCAAAGCCTCAAGAATCGCCGCGCCACCGCACTGCTTTCTTTGCTGACCGTCACCATTGCCGTGGTGCTCTTGCTCGGGGTGGAAAAAGTGCGCACCCAAGCCAAAGCCAGCTTTGCCAATACCATCTCCAACACCGATTTAATTGTCGGCGCCCGCTCCGGTCCGATCAATTTACTGCTCTATTCCGTGTTTCGCATCGGTAACGCTACCAACAATATCGGCTGGGACAGTTACCAGCGCCTTGGTGAGCATCCGGATGTGAGTTGGACCATCCCCATTTCACTGGGGGACTCTCACCGTGGCTTTCGGGTGGTTGGTACCACCAATGATTACTTTGACCATTACCAGTATGGTCAAAAGCAGCCACTGGCCTTTCGCCAAGGCGGCCCATTTTCCGGCTTGTTTGATACCGTGATTGGTGCCCAAGTGGCGAAAGAGCTGGGATACAAGATGGGCGATAGCCTGGTCATTGCCCATGGACTGGCCGACAAAGGCTTTAATCAGCATGACAACCTGCCCTTTACGGTCACCGGGATCTTGGCACCCACAGGCACCCCCGTCGACCGTAGCGTGCATGTGTCGCTCGAGGCCATCGAAGCGATTCATGTTGGCTGGGAAAGTGGCGCACGACTCGGCCAAGGCCTGACCCAAGCGCAAGCGCAACAGCGCGAGTTGCAACCGGAGCAACTCACCGCCGTGATGGTGGGCTTGAAAAGCAAAATCAAAACCTTCGCTGTCCAACGTTGGGTCAACACCTATCCACGCGAACCGTTAACCGCCATCATGCCTGGCATTGCCTTGCACGAGCTATGGGACATGATGCGAGTTGGCGAACAAGCCCTGCTGGTGATCTCTGGCTTTGTGGCCGTCGCGGGGCTGTTGGGTATGCTCTCAAGCCTGCTCACTAGCTTGAACGAACGTCGACGAGAAATGGCAATCTTACGTGCGATGGGCGCGCGCCCTTTGCATATTATTTTGCTTTTGGTCAGTGAGGCGGTCGCGATCACCCTTGCGGGAATCGTCGTTGGCGTGCTCCTACTTTATGGTGGACTCGCGCTGGCGCAGCCCTATATTCTCAGTGAATTTGGCTTGTTCTTGCCACTCGACTGGCCGTCTTCTTACGAGCTATCACTGATGGCCGGTGTATTGGTCGCTGGCTTTATCGTGGGATTAATTCCGGCTTGGCGCGCCTACCGACAGGCGCTCGCCGATGGCATGACAATTAAGGTATAACAGATGAAAAAACGAATAATGCTCGGGCTTATTGCCTTACTGAGCGGTGTGTTGAGCTCGCCTTCGTGGGCGAGCAATGAACCACTCAAACTGGATTGGATTGATTTGGTTCCTGAGCACGAACGTGCTCAATTCGATAGTCGGGGTATGCCAGAAATCAATCACGACGGTGAAAACCCGCAAAGCTTGGTTGGCTCGGTTCGCCCAGAGCTCAACAACAGCCAAGTCAAAATTCCCGNCCTGCTGGTTCCCTTTCTTGGCGCCTGTATTCATGTTCCACCCCCACCCCCGAATCAGATAATTTATGTAAAGTTTGCTGGCGGTGCGCCGATTCAACAATTATGGGATGTGGTTTATGTCGAAGGCACGCTGAAAACCGAACATGTCAGCCATGACTTGGCAGAAGTGGGTTATGTGCTACAAGGCACACAATTAACTGACTACGACGACGAATAAATCCCTATCAATCAGTGAGCCCGATCGGCGCACACGATATTGTCAGGCAATATAATGAGACAAGATCGCCAGTGCGCCTATGTACACGGCAATCAACAGCAGATTGATGGGGTTGAGTTTTTGCTTACGCACACGCATCCCTACACTTGATTGTTAACGCTCATAATGTTAACAAATTTAATCTTTAATTAACATATTTGCCAGCATTAAATTTTGCTGACAATCAGTGTGAGACGCGCATGGCAGAGCAAGACAAACCCGTAGTCATCGATGCCCATCCCGATAAACGGCAACATCAGGAACACAATTGTAAAGAAGACGCCGATCTTCGCGGCAGTAAAGGGCGGCTAAAAGCGATTGCCAGTGAGTATCACGTCGATGCGCGCCTGCAAGAGGTCGAACAGGAAGATCTTGCTCATCGCAGTGCCAACCGCCAACGCCATGTGATGCAAAAGCAGCAAGCGAATCTCGAAGCCATCATCGCGCTCACCTACGATCAATGTCACAGCGAAACCGCCCACACTCCCGACCCTGATTGGCTGGTTCGCTTTTTCGATTTAGCCCGTAATATTCACGGCCACGCGATGCAGCAATTGTGGGCGAAAATTCTCAAACAAGAAATGCTCCGCCCCGGCAGCACCTCAATTAAAGCCCTGACCATTCTCGAAACCATGACGCAACGTGAAGCGCAAGCACTGCAACGCGCTTGTGCCTTATCCAGCACGTTTGGGCAAGACAGCACCAAAAAGCTAGTCACCGGTTTTCGCCGCCGCCAAGGCTTGGTGCAACTGCTACGCCCAGAGCCGCCCCATAAGCTTTCGCTGGGGCACTATCAACTGTCTTATACCGACTTAATGTTATTGATGGACTTGGGGCTGATCCTGCGCACTGAGCTCGAATCCGGCGTGATTGAAATGCAACCAGCGATGCCGTTTAAACTGCAAGACACCCAATACATGCTTACCCCGCTCCACAAAGGGATGCGTCTTTATTACTACCGCTTTAGTCCCACCGGCCATGAGCTAGCAAAACTGGTCGGTAAACGCGTGCATCCCGATTACTACCACGCCATTTGTGAATTACTCGCCGAAGGCTTTGAGATGCACAGCGATGTGGGTGATACGGTCAACACTCACGCTTAATCTGACGGGCGCAACACCCCGCGCTCACGCAGTACGTGAAGACAGGTCGCCACATGCTCGGCGACGCTGTGATCACCGCTTAAATGGATCGCCGGTGTTTGCGGTGGTTCATACTCTGACGATATGCCGGTAAACGCAGGGATCTCGCCGGCACGTGCCTTTTTGTATAGCCCTTTGGGGTCGCGCTGCTCACACACCGCCAGCGGTGTATCGACAAAGACTTCAATAAACTGACCCTCTGGCAAACGCTCGCGCACCATCTCTCGCTCCGCGCGAAACGGTGAGATAARGGCACTCAAAACGATCAGACCCGCATCGGTCATCAACTTGGCCACTTCACCAATCCGGCGAATATTCTCGCGCCTGTCTTGATCGGAAAAACCCAGATCGCGACATAGGCCATGGCGAATATTATCGCCATCTAGCAAATAGGTATGGTGCCCTTCGGCGACCAAGGCCGCCTCAAGCGCGCCAGCGATGGTCGATTTACCCGAGCCAGACAAGCCAGTAAACCAAAGCACGACAGGTTGCTGCTGTTTTTGTTCGCTGCGCTGAGCTTGGTCAACATGATGTTGATGCCAGATCACATTGGGATCGGTTGGCGCAGATACAGTGTCAGTCATGAAAGTCTCCGCTATTTCGTTGGCCACGCTATGATTAAGGGGCCACCGACGTTAAAGGAAAAACAATCGGTAACAGGGTGAGCACCACTGCGGAATACACCACAGATAATGGCAGCCCCAGACGCAAATAATCACGTAGCTGGTAATTGCCCACGCTGTATACCAATAAATTGGTTTGATATCCGTAAGGGGAAATAAAACTGGCACTGGCGCCAAACAGCACTGCCATCACAAAAGGCATAGGATCAACCCCATACCCTAGCGCCAAGCTATAGCCCAGCGGGAAAGCCAGCGCCGCCGCGGCATTGTTGGTGATAAGCTCGGTCAGTAACAAGGTCAGCAAGTACACAGCCACCAGCGCCCCTATCGCGCCCCCTGCGCTAAAGGTCGCCATAAACCAATCACTAAAGCGTGCCGACAGCCCTGACGCCAACATCAGTTGTGCCAATGTCAGCGCCGCGCCGACAATCACCACCACCTCAACCGGAAAGCGGCGTTGTAAGTCGTGCAAGGAGATAATGCCGGTGACCAGCAACACCACTAAATACGCCGCTAAGCCATTGAGCAGCGGCATTGGAGTGATCAAGGCCGCGCCAATCACCGCGACAAATCCCGCCAGTACCGCAACGCTTTTGCGCTCGGAAAGACGGGTACTGGCTTCCAAACCATTAAAGAGTACGAATTCGCGCCGTAACGCTTGGCTGTCTTGGCGAAAGGTTTTTCCCGGCACCAACACCAGCGTATCGCCGGCGTGCAAAGGAATATTGCCCAACCCACCGTCGAGTTTTTCATGGCCGCGGCGAATGGCGACCACCACGGCATCAAAGGTCTCACGAAATCGGGCGGCTTTGAGGGTTTTGCCACAAATACTGGCGCTGTGGCTCACCACCACCTCAATCAAGTTTTGTCCATCAATGTGATGCTGGCCGAACAAGGTCAAGCCAGGGATCTCTTGCAAGGTCGCGACACTTTCCACATCGCCGGCAAACTGCAACTTGTCACCGGCCAATAACGGCGTATCCGGACACACAGGCGCAATAATGCCGTCTTGACGATGAATTTCGGCCAAGTACAAGCGGCGTAGTGCCCGCAAGCCATTGTCTGCCACACTGCGACCGCATAAGGGTGAATCGGCAGCCAACCGTGCTTCGAGCACATACGGCAAGCTCTCTTCTTGTTCACCATCATGGCGTGGCAACCGATAGCTAAACGGAATTAATACCAATAGCCCTGCCACCAATGCAGCAGCACCAATGACCGTTGGGGTGAAAAAGCCCAAACTGGGTAAACCAGCCCGCTCAACAAAGCTGTTCACAATGAGATTGGTGGACGTGCCAATCAGGGTTAGGGTGCCGCCGAGAATGGCGCTATATGACAATGGGATCAAAAGCTGTGAAGGTGAGTGACGTCGGTTGCGCTTGATCGCGCCAATCATGGACACCACTACCGCTGTGTTATTGACCAGCGCCGATAGCAGCGCACTTGAGATACCTAATTTCGCAATCACGGTGGGGAGTGCACCGTGCGACGCCTGCTGCGCAACCCAGCTGGTCAAATGGGTTTTCTCCAACGCACAAGAAACCAAAATCAGCAATACCAAGGTCAGCAGTGATGGCGCGGTAAAGTTCGCCGTCAGCGCTTCAACCGAGGTGAGTCCAGTTTGGAAAGCCACAAACGCAGCCCCCGCAAACAAGAGCACAGGCTTTATACGGGTGAGCACCAAGCCGGCGACAATCGCCACCAGCAAGGTGAGTACCGTGGTTTCTTGCCAACTCATCGTTTATCCCAGTTGACGCAGATCCCGCGCTTGCCAATGCGGAAAGTGCTTGCGGATCAGCTGGTTCAACTCAAGCTCAAACGCTGAGAACGACGAGGTGGTTTGCGGCTGCGCCTCCGCCACATGACGGATCATGCCCGCGCCGACCGTCACATTGGTGAGACGATCAATCAGGATAAAGCCACCGGTATTCGGGCTATCTTGATAGGTATCCAGCGGCACCGCTTCGCTCAGGGTCAAGGTGCAACGACCTATGCCATTGAGCGGCAAGGTGTCTGCGTCATGAGTATTAAGCGTATTAACATCGACCCCATACGACAGCGCCTCAACCTGCGCCGAGGTTTTCTTGCTGGCCAACTTAATGTCGTATTCACGCCCCGGTGCCAGTGGGGTTTGCGTCATCCAAACCACGTCGGCATCAAATCGTTGCCCCACCGCCACTTCATCATCCGCTCGCACCAAGAGATCGCCGCGCGAGATATCAATTTCTCTATCTAAAGTGAGGGTGACCGCTTGACCGCTGAAGGCAAATTCACGATCACCGTCAAAGGTGACGATGCGCGCGACCTTCGCGGTAAGCCCAGAGGGGAGTACCTTAACCTCATCGCCCACATGCAACTCGCCACTGGCAAGGGTGCCCGCGTAACCGCGAAAGTTCAGATCCGGTCGATTGACATACTGCACCGGAAAACGGAACGCACCCGTCCCGCGCGATTTTTCAATGTCGATGGATTCTAGCTGGCTGAGCAGCGGCTCGCCTTGATACCACGCCATCGCGTCACTGGCATTGACCACGTTGTCGCCTTCGAGTGCCGACAAAGGCACCATAGACACTGACAAGCCGGGGTTGAGCTGATCGGCAAACGCCAGATACTGCTCTTGAATTTCATCAAATCGAGCTTGGCTATATGCCACCAAGTCCATCTTGTTCACCGCTACCACAAAATGCTGAATACCCAGCAAGTTAGCGATATACGAGTGGCGACGAGTCTGATCCAAGATGCCGTGGCGCGCGTCGATTAAGATCACCGCCACATCACAGGTCGACGCACCGGTGGCCATATTCCGGGTGTACTGCTCATGGCCGGGGGTATCGGCGATGATAAACTTACGCTTGGAGGTGGAGAAATAGCGATACGCCACATCAATGGTGATCCCCTGCTCGCGCTCGGCTTGTAGGCCGTCTACCAATAGCGCCAGATCCGGTTTCTCGCCCGTGGTGCCGACACGCTGGCTATCGGCATGGACAGCAGCCAGCTGATCTTCATAGATCTGCTGTGAGTCGTGCAGCAAGCGGCCAATCAAAGTCGACTTACCATCATCGACAGAGCCACAGGTCAAAAAGCGCAATAAACTTTTGTGTTGATGCTGTTGCAGATAACCCTCAATACCCAGATCGGCCACCTGTTGTTGAATTGCTGGATTCATGACTGCTCCTTAGAAATAACCCTGACGCTTTTTGCGCTCCATGGATCCGGACTGATCGTGGTCGATCGCCCGTCCTTGGCGTTCACTTGAGGTAGCGACCAACATCTCTTCGATGATCTCTGGCAAGGTGGTCGCGGTAGATTCAATCGCCCCGGTAAGCGGGTAACAGCCTAGGGTGCGAAAACGCACCGATTTATGGGTTACGGTTTCCTCAGGCCCAATCGGCATCCGCGCATCATCCACCATGTACAAGGTGCCATCGCGTTCTACCACTGGGCGCTCGGCCGCTAAATAAAGCGGAACAATGTCGATATTTTCCAGATAGATGTATTGCCAGATATCGAGCTCAGTCCAGTTAGAGAGCGGAAACACGCGAATACTCTCGCCCGGATTCACTTGACCGTTATAGTTGCGCCACAGCTCTGGCCGTTGGTTTTTCGGATCCCAGCGATGGTTCTTATCGCGGAACGAATAGACACGCTCTTTGGCGCGGGATTTTTCTTCATCCCGACGCGCGCCGCCAAATGCCGCATCAAACTTATGCTGATCCAGCGCCTGCTTCAGCGCTTGGGTTTTCATGATATCGGTGTGCTTATCGGAGCCGTGATCAAAAGGATTGATCCCCTGAGCCATGCCTTCTGGATTTTTGTGCACAATCAGATCTAGCCCCAACTCTTTAGCGGTGCGATCGCGAAAGGCAATCATGTCGCGAAACTTCCAGTCGGTATCGACATGCAACAGTGGAAACGGGATCTTTCCAGGGTAAAAAGCTTTGCGCGCCAAATGCAGCATCACTGACGAGTCTTTGCCAATCGAATACAGCATCACGGGGTTATCAAACTCCGCCGCGACTTCCCGCAGTATATGAATGCTCTCGGCTTCTAACTGCTGGAGGTGAGTGAGTGTTTTTGCATCCATCCTAACTATCCTTTAAGCGAAGTTAACCACAGCGGTGGGGGCTTGCGTGGGGTCGGCATCGCTTACCGCGCGCCCCTCGCCAAACCATGTCAGCTGACCGGCGAGTGCCGCCACTTCGCCCACCACGATCAGCGCGGGCGACGCAGCTTGTTCCGCCAGCGACGGTAAGTTGTTGAGTTGACCGGTAAAGACTTTCTGCTCCGGACGCGTGCCGTTTTCAATCACCGCCACAGGGGTGTCCGGCGATCGACCATGAGCAATCAGTTGGCTTTGAATATGGGCCGATTTCATCAAGCCCATATAAATCACCAAGGTCTGACGCGGGCGGGCTAACGTCGCCCACTCCAAGGTGTCTTGTTCTTTTTTCAAATGACCGGTAATAAACAGCGCGGTCTGGGCATGATCGCGATGGGTGAGCGGAATACCGGCATAGGCCGTCGCCCCTGCCGCCGCAGTGATCCCGGGTACCACTTGAAACGAGACACCCGCGTTGGCAAGGGTTTGTAATTCCTCACCACCACGGCCAAACATGAAAGGATCGCCCCCTTTTAAGCGCACCACCCGTTTTCCGGCTTGAGCATGCTCGACCAACAGACGATTAATGTCGTCTTGGCTCACACTGTGGTAGCTCGCCCGTTTGCCCACACAAATCAGCTCCGCATCTCGGCGGCACAGCTCCATAATCGGTTCAGCCACCAAGTAGTCGTAAAGCACCACATCGGCTTGCTGCATCAATTGCAACGCGCGCAAGGTCAATAGCCCAGGATCCCCTGGCCCGGCGCCAATCAACGCCACTTCGCCTTGGGTGGTGATTTGTCCGCTAAGCTGCTCCAGCGCCTGCTCGGCTTGCTGGTGTTTGCCCGCCGCGACTAAATCGGCAAACCGCCCACTAAAAGCGGCCTCCCAGAATTTGCGCCGGCCCGTTA
>NZ_MUFN01000058.1:0-6157 GCF_001996205.1 Salinivibrio sp. IB574
CATCAATACCGGTGACTGCTGATTGGCAAGAAAGCTGTGCCAATAGGTGCCGGGCATGCCATAAAACAGGCCAAAAATGCCGGTACGGGTGGCGTTCCCCGTCGCAAGATGATGTGAATAGGTACGACCATTTTTTGCCAAAGCCCAAAGATTGGGCGTGTTGTCAGCATTGAAGGTATCCGCGCGCCATGAGTCAACCACCAAAAACATGATGTTCACCGGCTGCTCAACCTCGGTCGTGCTCAGCGGCGAAAGGGGATAGTTCAGGTCGGCTTCGCGATCTACATCCATGGCTTTTTGGCGCGCTAGAGCTTGTTCATCAATCCAGCCGTTTTTGCGCATCATGCTGTTGGCGGTGGCTGGATAGAAAAGTGGCAAATAACGTTTCACCGTTGTCACGGGTTGGTACGCGTAGGCCGCGGCCCAAATATGAATCCCGTGGGTGGCGAGCAAGGTCAGAAACGTGAGCAGCGCAAATTTTTTGCCGACTTTGTGCTGGGAAGAAAACCGTGTCCGTGACAACGCAGCCAGAAGTGCCCATTGTGCCGCGAGGCAGGCAACCACGCCACCTGTCACCATCAGCCAAGTGATCAACGGGAAGCTGACAATTTGCCCGGCGAGGATCAAATCCAGCACCATGGCATTGATATGGAATCGGTACTGAGCAAACACGATGGTATCGATGAAAAGCGTGATCACACCCACCGAGGCAATCAAGGCGAGCAACGGTTGGCGCACCTTGGTTGGCAGCAATAGCAGCGGGAGTGTTACTAAGCCAACAATGGCGGCAAGTAAGGCCATCTGGCTAAAGGTACTGACCACGATAAAGGTGATGCCAAGTGGCTCAGTGGGAAAGCTAGGTAGAAACGCAAAGTAGCGGCTGGCTATTGCCATTAACACCAGGGCGTTAATGGCGATGAACCAGCTGTGTGTTTGAAGTCGCGATTTAAAAGACATGATTTCTCATCACAGTTAAGTTAATCAATCGGCAACATAATGGACGCGTTGCCGGGTTGTATGGCGACATGTGTCATTGAATAAGTGGGGCGCCAAAGTGATGCCATAATGTGGTAAGCCAGACCACACCCGCTAAAAGCAAACTGACAAACACCGCCGCAGAGCCGATATCCTTTGCTCTGCCACTGAGCTCATGACGCTCTTCACCCACTCTGTCGACCACGGCTTCAATGGCGGAGTTAAGCAGTTCGACAATAATCACTAACACAATAACGCCGAACATCATCAAAGATTCCATCACCGGCAATTGTAGCCAGAGTAATGCGGCTAACGCCGTTGCCAATAATACAACTTCTTGACGGATCGCGGCTTCATGGTGATATGCCGCTTTTAATCCAGCCCAAGAATAGCCAGTGGCTTTAATGATACGTATCAGCCCTCGTGGCTTTTTTGAGGGGGATGTATTAGCGCCCATAAATACATTCTCGTAACAATTTGATCGATAGGCTGGCATTTTACATTTTACCGAGCCAACTGCATAATCGGCGCGATAACTTAATTGGAATTTGTTATGCCTCTGTTTACCCACGCCCCACGCTCCCTGTGTTTTTTACGCCTATCTGCGATTGGCGATGTTTGTCATGCGGTCGCGGCGATTCAAGCCGTGCAGCGCCATTGGCCTCAGACGCAGATCACTTGGGTGGTTGGTAAAGTTGAAGCACAGCTTTTAGCTGGGCTTGATGGGGTGGAGCTGGTGGTGTTTGATAAAAAAGCGGGCTTAGCAGGCATGCGTCACGTCTGGCGGCAGCTGAAAGGGCGCCGGTTTGATGCGTTAGTGCATATGCAGCTTGCTTTGCGCGCGAGCTTATTGACTGTGGGGATCGGTGCGCGCCATCGCGTGGGATTTCACCGCCACCGAGCGAAAGAGGGACAGTGGCTGTTTACCAATAAACGGATCCCTGATACCCAATCTTGCCATGTGTTAGATAGCTTTTTCGCCTTCACTCAATATTTGGGCGTGCCGGTTACGCTGCCGCAGTGGCAACTACCACTTTCTGAAGACGATCATGCCTTTGCCAAAGCGCAACTGGGTGACAAGCCCACTGTCGTGATCAGTCCTGCCGCGAGTAAAGATGAGCGTAACTGGCTGCCAGAGCGCTACGCCCAATTTGCCGACTACGCGGTCCATAAAGGTTATCAGGTGGTACTCTGTGGTTCACCGGCAGCGCGTGAAAAAACGCTGGCCGCCCGCATTATTGGCGCTGCTAACGCGCCACTGGTTAATTTAGTGGGACAAACCAGCCTTAAGCAATTAGCTGCGGTGCTCGCACGCGCCGATGCGGTGCTGGCCCCCGATTCCGGCCCCGCGCACATGGCAACCACGCAAGGCACGCCCGTTTTAGGTCTTTACGGGCATAGTAATCCGAAGCGGACCGGCCCTTATAACAACCTCGCGGATGTGGTCAGTGTTTATGAAACCTTTGCTGAACAGCAACATGGCAAGCCCGTTGAGCAATTGGCATGGAGCACGCGGGTGAAAGGCGATCATGTGATGGCTGCCATTGATACACAGCAGGTGATCGACGCGTTTGAAAATATGATGGCGAAACAATATCACTGAGGTTAGCGCGTAGGTTGATGATAAGGCGCCACCTACGCGCTTCTGTTTTACCTATTTGTCGTAGTGGGACGTATCAACGCATGTTTTTCACTGTTGGCGTTGACCCTAAATCTTAGAAAGTTATGTTGAAGCTTTTGATAGTTTCTACCCCAGTTTGGCTCTGAATTTGTGACAGCTTCGCGTTCGTTAGTTAGTAATGAACGCCAAGGATAGAGCTTTTTAGGCGATGAGAGACGATATACCCCCTGCGAGTTGATAACTACAGAGTTATTGTAGCCATAATTAGAGACAGGCTGTTTTTGCAGCAAGTTTTCTCCGCCTAAACTCGAGTACGGCGAGTTTGATAAGCTAAAGTGATAGAGCGTAGGGAAAATATCGCGGTGTGAGCCGATACGCGTTGGATCGTAATAATAAGGTGTTTGAGTTAGAATTGGTTTTGGTACTTTAAGAAAAAATGGGACAGCATGATTGAGTGCGATTTCATTCTGCGCACCTTTTGATAAAAACCGTAAATGATGATCCCCTGTTGCAGCAATAATAGTGCGCTCAGAAAGTGCTGAGTCATCAATGGCCTCTATGAAACCGCCTAAAGCATCGCTAGCATATTGGTAGGCTTTTAACATAGTACTTACTTCAACTGTTTCACCATGGACTCGACTTTTTAATCGTGGGCTTGCAGCGACTGGTTTCGCTTGATAGTTATCTGGTACATAAAAAGGAGAGTGGTTAGTCACCGTCATTATATAGATAAAGGTTGGTTTGGATGCTTTTTCAAGAATTTCTTGAGCCAACTTGAAAGTATATTCATCTGCGACCCCCCATGTTCCGGCACTTTTTTTCGCTTCGGGGAATGTGTCGATGATTGTATTTTCGTCATAAACGTGGTCAAAGCCTTGCAACGGAAGGTAACGTGATAGATTTCTCCACATTGCATTGCCACCATAGATAAAAATGGTTTGGTATCCTGCACGATTATAAGGTTCTACGGCACTATCTGACAGAGACTTAGCACTATAAGTTGAATGGCTAATTGTGGGGACATCACTGTGAAAGAGCATCATGACGATGCTATCAATGGTGGCAGAAGTACCAGCTAAGAAACGCGTAAAAACAAACTCTTTATGGAAGTAAGGGCGTAGTCTTCCCAACAAGTCATTAGTCTCTTTATCATCCTCAACCAACATATTCATCCCCATTCCCTCCATCAAAGTTATAACGACATGAGGCGGGTTATTTTTTAAATAGTCGTTATTTAATGTTTTTTCAAAGGGAGTGGGTTTGCCAAGCACAGCAAACATTTGTTCTCTTAATTCTTTTTCTTCTATCGAGGAGAGGATCTCTTGTTTTTGATAATCACTGTGTGCCCAATCAAGGGCCATAAAAGCATTGGGCACTGTTGCATTCAGTAATGGCAGCTCGGATACACTAGCATGATAGCGCTTAAGTGGTAGTGATCCTATCGAACCGCGAGCGACGATAAAATAAGCAACAACAAACGCTGCTATCGCCATGCAATACATGATATGTGTTCTTATTGACTGTGATTGGTAATGTTCATTTGAGTTGTATTTTACACAAAAAGTATGCCCGAGAAAAAATGCGATAATAATTGTGGCCATAACGCCTGAGAATAATGGGTAGCTTTGCCAAAGCGTATCCATGATTGCTTGACTATCATCGTCAAACAAACCAAATAGGAATACATCAAGATGATTACCGTATGCTAAAAAGTAGTAAACATTTATCGCAGAGGCTAAAATCATTAAGGCATAGATGACAGTGGCATACCAGCTCGAGATATTTGTTATTTTTTGGAAAAGACGTGCTGAGGTGAGGCTTAATAAGCCAGCGAGTATCAATGGAGAAAAGCCTATAGCCACTACTTTTGCATCAAACCTGAAACCAACCCATAGTGCCCTAAGTAAATCTTGAACGCGTGTGTCCAGTTCGATGTCAGTATTCACAAACCACAATAATGCCAGCCGCCCAAGAGTGAGAATGGCAAGCCCTGGCAATATATAGCGAAGACTCATTATAAATAAAAAACGAAAGCGATATTGATACATACCTTGTACTTATAATTTATGATTTTTGCGCACTATAACACTGTTTAGCCCGCTGTCATGATTGGGTTACGTAAGAAGCCTTTAAGCTGTGGGGTAGATAACAAAAAAGGCCCCGCGGGGCCTTTGTGGTAGCGATACGAGTACTAGCTGGCGAGTTGGCGCAGCACGTAGTGGAGAATGCCACCATGGCGGTAGTAATCCCACTCAACTGCAGTGTCGATGCGAATGTTGACGTCAAACTCGATGGTTTTATCATCCCGAACTGCACACACCTTGAGGTTCGAGGGCTCGCCGTTGATCTCCTCAAAGTCGAACACTTCTGTGCCATCCAATCCAAGTGATTCAACGGAATCACCCTCTTTAAATTGCAGTGGCAACACGCCGAAGCCCACTAAGTTAGAGCGGTGAATACGCTCGAAGCTTTCAGCAATGACGGCTTTGATACCCAGCAAGTTGGTACCCTTGGCGGCCCAGTCACGGCTTGACCCTGTCCCATACTCTTTACCCGCAAGTACAACTAATGGCGTGCCGTCTGCTTGGTACCGTTGCGCAGCATCGTAAATACTCATTTGTTCATTGGTGGGCAAATAGGTAGTCATACCGCCCTCGGTGCCCGGCGCCATTTGGTTTTTCAAGCGCACGTTGGCAAAGGTGCCACGTACCATCACCTCGTGGTTGCCTCGGCGTGAGCCGTAGCTGTTGAAATCTTTTGGCTCAACGCCTTTAGATTTCAAATACTCGCCCGCAGGGCTATCTGGTTTTATCGCCCCCGCAGGTGAAATATGGTCGGTCGTGATCGAATCACCGACTTTCACCACACAGCGCGCGCCTTTGATTGGTTTCATCTCAGGCAGTGCCATGGTCATACCGTCAAAGTACGTTGGCTTTTTAACGTAGGTGGAGTCAGGCCACGAGTAAATCTCATCTTCAGGCACTGGCAGCTGACGCCATGCGTCTGTGCCGGCAAACACATCGGCGTACTTGTCTTGGTATAGCCCGTCAGTCATCGCTGACTGAATAGTTTGCGCGACTTCTTGTGGTGTTGGCCAAATGTCTCTGAGATAAACAGGCTTGCCGTTTTCATCCTGTCCTAATGGCTCTTTAAGGACATCGACATTCATATTACCCGCCAATGCGTAGGCCACGACAAGTGGTGGCGAGGCTAAATAGTTGGCTTTTACATCTTGGTGAATACGGCCTTCAAAATTACGGTTGCCGGACAGCACGCTAGTCACCAATAAGTCGCCAGCGCGAATGGCTTCAGTGATAGGCTCTGGTAGAGGCCCGGAGTTACCAATACAGGTAGTACAGCCAAAGCCGACGATGTTAAAGCCAAGCTCAGCCAGAGGTTCGAGTAAACCTACATTCTCTAAATAGGCAGGGACAACCTGTGATCCGGGAGCAAGCGAGGTTTTCACCCACGGTTTTGTTTTTAAGCCAAGCTCGCGTGCTTTCTTGGCGACTAGCCCCGCAGCCACAAGCACGGCAGGGTTCGAGGTGTTGGTGCAGGAAG
>NZ_MUFN01000059.1:0-5445 GCF_001996205.1 Salinivibrio sp. IB574
AAGGCTATTTAAAACGAAGTGAATGTAAGCTTGTGGGTGAAAATGAATTGGTTGCACCGCAATCCGAGGCATCTAAACGTCAGGATGAAAAGATACTGCGAGAGCGTTATGGCATTGATACCAATCTATAAGCGAGGCCTATAAGGTGTTAAAGGTAACAGCCATCGGAATAGGGATTGTGCTTTTGCTCTGGGTAGCAAAAGCCGGCGCTTTTAATCTATTCCGCAGTAAACCCTATCCAGAGGTCTTTTTTGAGGGGGAATTATTAGCCGTTGCCGAAGCAATTAAAGCTCATGATATCGATAAAGCGAAAGCATTGGCGGAAAAACTGTCAGATATTGATGCGCCAGGCAACGAGAGTTTTACCCTGTTAGCGTTTGCCGTCGCTGATACCAATATTCCAGCCATCAAAATGTTGATGGCGCTAGGAGCCGACCCTGCCACCAAATTCGGTAAAGGCGAGGAGGCACAGTCTGTTGCTTACTTTGCCATGTGGCGCAAAACGACAGATGCACTTAAAGCGATGTTGGAAGCGGGAATGGATCCGAATTTGACCGATGAATATGGTGAGACGCTGATTTTTGATGTGCCAGACCTAGAAGATAATGACGCGCTGACATTATTGGTTGAGTTTGGCGCGAATGTAAATGCCAGAAACGGTTTAGGACAAACACCGCTATTAGATTTCATCAGAGTAAACATGGATGAAGTGCTTTATCTCTTGGATAACGGTGCCGATCCTTTTGTGATAGACAATGGTGGACTGAGTGCAGCCTATTCGGTTCAACAGTCACTAGATAGCATGGATAAATCCACCGACGCGTATCAAAAAATTCTGAACATTCAGCAGAAGATGATTGCGCTCGGTGTAAAGTTTCCCGCTTTAACGCCATATGGAGAGCGTTATCGACTCGATATTGTGTGGTGTGACGACCCTGAAGGCTATTTAACACGCAGTGAATGTAAGCTTGTGGGTGAAAATGAATTGGTTGCACCGCAATCAGACGCATCTAAACGGCAGGATGAAAAGATACTGCGAGAGCGTTATGGCATTGACGCCAAATTATAAGCGAGGCCTATAAGGTGTTAAAGGTAACAGCCATCGGAATAGGGATTGTGCTTTTGCTCTGGGTAGCAAAAGCCGGCGCTTTTAATTTATTCCGCAGTAAACCCTATCCAGAGGTCTTTTTTGAGGGGGAATTATTAGCCGTTGCCGAAGCAATTAAAGCCCATGATATCGATAAAGCGAAAGCGTTAGCGGAAAAACTGCCAGATATTGATGCTCACGGTAATGACCATTTTACCCTGTTAGCATTTGCGGTGGCTGATACCAATATTCCAGCTATCAAGATGCTGATGGCGCTAGGGGCTGACCCTGCCGCCAAAATTGATGACGCCGTGATAGCCGGTACAGATGTTTCCGAAACGGTGGCGCATTTAGCGATGAGGCTTAAAACCACAGAGCCACTAAGAGCAATGTTGGAAGCTGGCATGAATACCGAAATAAAGAGAGGCAGTGGTACGCTGATCTTTGATGTACCGAACCTAGAAGACAATGACGCACTGAAACTGTTGGTTGAGTTTGGCGCCGATGTGAATGCTAAGGCGAGTTTAGAACAAACACCGTTATTAGACTTTATCAGCGTAAAGTTCGATGAAGCGTTGTATCTGTTAGATCATGGCGCTGATCCTTTTGTTATGAAAAATGGTGGATTAACGGCCGCTTACTTAGTTCAAGATCGCTTGGAGAGCATGGATAAATCCAGCGAGGCGTATCAAAAAATGCTGAACATTCAGCAGAAGATGATTGATCTCGGTGTAAAGTTTCCCGCTTTAACGCCATATGGAGAGCGTTATCGACTCGATATTGTGTGGTGTGACGACCCTGAAGGCTATTTAACACGCAGTGAATGTAAGCTTGTGGGTGAAAATGAATTGGTTGCACCGCAATCCGAGGCATCTAAACGTCAGGATGAAAAGATACTGCGAGAGCGTTATGGCATTGATACCAATCTATAAGCGAGGCCTATAAGGTGTTAAAGGTAACAGCCATCGGAATAGGGATTGTGCTTTTGCTCTGGGTAGCAAAAGCCGGCGCTTTTAATCTATTCCGCAGTAAACCCTATCCAGAGGTCTTTTTTGAGGGGGATTTATTAGCCGTTGCCCAAGCAATTAAAGCTCATGATATCGATAAAGCGAAAGCATTGGCGGAAAAACTGCCAGATATTGATGCTCACGGTAATGACCATTTTACTCTTTTAGCCTTTGCCGTCGCTGATACCAATATTCCAGCCATCAAAATGTTGATGGCGCTGGGGGCTGACCCTGCCACCAAAATTGATGACGCCGTGATAGCCGGTACGGATGTATCAGAAACGGTGGCGCATTTAGCGATGAGGCTTAAAACCACAGAGCCACTAAGAGCAATGTTGGAAGCTGGTATGGATACCGAAATAAAGAGAGGCAGTGGTACGCTAATTTTTGATGTGCCGAACCTAGAAGACAATGACGCACTGAAACTGTTGGTTGAGTTTGGCGCGGATGTAAATGCCAGAACCGGTGTAGGAAAAACACCACTATTGCATTTTATTAGTGTGATGTTTGATGAAGTGCTTTATCTCTTGGAGAACGGAGCCGATCCTTTTGTGATAGACAATGGTGGACTGAGTGCAGCCTATTCGGTTCAACAGTCACTAGATAGCATGGATAAATCCACCGACGCGTATCAAAAAATGCTGAAAATTCAGCAGAAGATGATTGCGCTCGGTGTACAGTTTCCCGCTTTGACGCCATACGGAGAGCGTTTTAGAAACAATATTGTGTACTGTGTTAAGCCAAGAGGCTATCGCCCTCGCGAAGAGTGTGAAGAGGAAGGGACGCATCCCTATCTAAAACCGCAATCCGAGGCATCTAAAAAGCAGGATGAAAAGATACTGCGAGAGCGTTATGGCATTGACGCCAAATTATAAATATTAATAGAGTCAGTTAGGCATTTTATATGGTAGATACGCATAAAACCCCCTTTGAAGTATTGTCACAATCAAAAGATAAACTGTTTTATTTTATTTTTGATGCTGTGCAAAACCCCGAAGCCAGAGCATTCTGGGAAGCGATGGTGTCTGGCAACGATGTGGCGTGGGAGTATCTTTATCAGGGTACAGAGTATGCACACCTTATGGATGCCTCACCACTCATCATTGAGATCAAAGAAGGTCAGCCTGGAGAAACACTACTTTATTGGATCCACGATTATACCCAACGCTTCCCAAATGCCGGTCTTGTTGGCGTTTATAATGGCTCGATGGCTTCGCTTCATTCTCACTGGCAACAATGGGTGAGTATTATCGATAAGTCAGGCACATCCCGAATGCTGCGCTTCTACGACACCAGTGTGTTGCTAGAACTTTTTGACGTTCTCACCGATGGTCAGAGAGGCGCATTTATAGGGGCGCATGAGGCACTCTATATGCCGGATGTGATTGATGACAAGCCGATGCTTTTACCGTGTTGGGATGAGGAAACGGGTTCGCCTTGGGCGCCACAAGACGCCCTGTCGTCGTCCATCGTCTTAACGCCTGAACAGCACGATATTTTCTTCTGGCCAGAAAGAGTTGAAGAGCTAATTGCGTCTGTTTACTCTGACTTAGCCCCTAATTACGCATGGTTACTGAAAAGGCAAAACGTTAGAAACTGCTTTATCGAAGGCCTGCATATTGCCACAGAGTAAATATGATGTCTAATCAAGCGTCCGAGAATGCACTAATCAATCGGTTATCAGCACCGTTTTGCGCGGTGGTTGATGCCGCTGTGTGTCCGCAAGTCTTCCAAGCAATCGATGACGACGCACTCGCGATCCATCGGTTGTATTGGGGCGAAATGGGCGAGATCCACCATTCGCTATCGCCTTACTTGCTGGTTAATCCCAGCATCGATTGGCTAGTAACGCTGAGTGAAGAACAGCCGAACTGGGGCATCGCCTTTGTGTTTGATGATCCGCTTATCAACCAAGATGAAGAGAGCCTCTTCATTCGTGCGAAGCGTTTTTGGCAAACGTGGATACAGGTTAAAGATACCTATCAACAAACCGTATTGCTCCGATTGTTCGATAGGCAGGTGTTTCAAGCGTTATGGCAGGCCTCGTCAGATACAGAAAAGCAGGCATTAAGCGGGCCATTTAAATATGCGCTGTTCGGTACACTTAATGATACCGAGGGAGAAACCCTCCCTTTGCGTCCAGAAGCGGCAGAGAAGGCCACCTGTCCGCCATTGCCGCGTGCGCTGAGCGAGGCGCAATATGCCGCTCTCTTGAATCTATCACTG
Source organism: Salinivibrio sp. IB574 (assembly GCF_001996205.1). Classification (NCBI taxonomy): domain Bacteria; kingdom Pseudomonadati; phylum Pseudomonadota; class Gammaproteobacteria; order Vibrionales; family Vibrionaceae; genus Salinivibrio; species Salinivibrio sp. IB574. The sequence continues at coordinate 4,321 of NZ_MUFN01000059.1, forward strand.
CCAAAACAGTATCAAGCCTACAAAACCCATCTACAGACCCACCATGAGCGCACACAAGCATGGCCAGAGACGCAATGGACGCAATTCATTGAAACCGGTGTGAGCGAAGCAAGCGCCAACGGGTTTCAGCAACAGCAAGATATTGTTCGTTTTCTTAGCTTAAAAGTCGAGCTAGGCGATACCTTCTATCAAGAGGCGTGGGCACAGAAGATCATTACCCGACCCATTATCGATGGGCAAAAAACGCCTATGGATCGTCTATTTGAGCAAGCTTTAATTTTACTAGATAAGGAATCTTCGTCGTCATGAGCAGTAATGCAAAGGCCGCTTTGCTCTCGAGTTCACAGGCCGCCCAACAAAACTTTTCAACAGACAACGTATTAGAAGGCGGCTGCGTCGAGTGTGCCTGTGAAACGTTTATTCGTTACCATTACGACGATGATAAGCCCGTGCCCAATGCCCCCTTTGTGTTGACTGATAGCAAAAAAACGCAAATTGAAGGGAAAACCGACGACCAGGGGCTGTGCAAGATCCAGAACATGGGGTGTGGGGGCTATGAGATTTTGCTACAAGAGGGAGACGATGAGTTCGAGCCAGAAGAAGTGCTGGAGAACAACCCCGTCCTGCAAGACTCGCCGGAATACGCGGCACTGGCTGGCGAATACTTCGCCCTCTATACCCTTTTAAATCGTAAAGGCTATCTGTTTTACGATGCAGACGACAGCTCGGCGGATAGCATTGACGTTGATCGAAGCTGGACAAAGTGGATCCCCGATGACTATGAGCCCGCTTATGAGCGGTTTTGGGTTCTTCACCGTGAAATAAACCAAGGAACACGCAAGCAAAAAGAAGCGGTTCAAAAAATGTATAGCAGCCTAGCCGGTGAGACGGCAGGTATGGCGCAAGATAATCCAGCCTTATTGTTATTTGTTGAAATCGCGTTAGGTTGCGTCCCTGTGGTCGGGCAGGCTATTGATTTATATGATTTGGGCGATTGGAGCTGGCGGACTTACGAGCAAGAGTCGTTGGATAATTGGCATTGGGCCGAGGGAACCTTGATTGCCATCGGTTTCGTGCCTGGGTTAGGGGATGCGGCGAAAAAAACCGGCTGTGCCATTTTAGATG